>JBAQEN010000064.1:0-7022 GCA_049286765.1 Methylococcaceae bacterium | reverse complement strand
ATATAAAGGCGCTGAAAAACAGCCCCCATATTCCTCTACCCCATGTTTCTTGCATTTTTTCTCTCAAAAAAAAACCCTGCGGTCTCTAAGAACACAGGGTTTTTGATATTGACGTAATTTATTTTTCAGGCAATATCTTGTTTTTATTCGAAGTAACCAGGCTAATCAAGCGGGACAACAGCTTTATCACAAGTTCAATAAACGCCCTCAATAAATCAAAGACATAGGCAACTATCTCTGATACGCTCATGCCTTTAAATTTTCGCGCCAAAAAGGGAGCTAGAAGTAATCCTATCGCTAATCCAATCACCGTGACACCCGAAATAACGGAGTCTTCCTGTTGCACGGTTTTGGCGGGAGGAGGACTCACTTTGGCAACAACGGGCTCGATAGCTGCTTCGGCCTCGGTTTTAGCCAACAACTCAGGCAAAGTCGCCTTATAATCGTCCTGTACGACATAAGCTGTCACACCGGGAATACTAGGCAAATCACCATCTCCTTTACCCACCTTCAGCTGAGCTTTCATGCCTTTTTCCATATGCTGGGCGATATCGCAATGCACCAGATAGGTTTTATCACCAGGAGGTAAAATCAACGTTCCTGAAATTTTTGCAGGTCCTGAGACTTCCAAATGAAACATGCCTTTGGGATACAAATACTTAGGCAAACCATGCATCATCCACTGATGACGGATATTATCTTCGTTAACAAAATGAACGGTCAGTTTTGTACAAGGCTCAAAATTAAATTCCTGAGTATCAAATGCAAACATTCTGCCTGGAAATTTTTCAGCATATTTATGACCGGCATGAACAGTAATTTCCTTGGTCTCTGATATGCTGTCACAACCGCCTGGCAAAGTATCGGCATTCTGACCCATCACCATGCCTCCTGCCATGTCCATTAAGTGACCATCACCGTGATCCATAAGCATAGCATCATGATCTTCATACTCCTGCGCCATGACTGGCGCAGAAAAAAGAACAATCAGTACGCCAACCGATAATAACTTCACCATTATTCGTTTCCTCTATTACTTGACATAATCAATGCACTTTTTACGATGAATCACCAGTAAGTGCGCTAAAGCTCAAATATTAAAACCTACCGGCTTTTATAACTGTTAAAAGATGTTACACATAAGTCTAAAAAACCAATAAATCGCTTCATAAAATTATCGAGATTTATTGTTCGTTCGTAGCGAATGCGTAACATCTGCAGTTTAATCAGTTTTTAACTTTCCCTATGACTTCATCGACTTTACGTTTGAAGCCCGCGTTTGAAAGATATAAGACATATAATCCCGCAAGTGCAAAAAATGCATAAAGCAGCAGATTATTTTTGCTTACCGGCTGGCCGCCGCCTGCTTTGAACCCCATGTGTACATCCAGTCTCTCACCCTGAGTGCGATTTTCGGTATCAGAAGGATCTGGCACCAAGGTAATATGGATCAAGTATTGACCCGCTTCTGGCACGCCATTTGGCAACTCTAAATTAACAGAACCTTTTTTATGTTTTGCACTAGGCAGAAAAAACACGCGCTTACCTTCAGGCTCTTTGGTTACTTCAAACTCAACCAACATGTTTCTGTATTTCATATCCTGATAATCAAAAACCAGTTGTGTCAGTGTATTTGTTCCCGGCAGGTTTCCGCAAAATTCTTCTGCTGGAAACGCATTAGGTTGATAGGCCGTATAATGAATCCAATGTGTGGGCTGTAATTCAAATTTACACTGGTCAGTATCGGTACCCGCCGCGCCGCCATGCGCCCATAACGATGCAGAAAAAAACAATCCCAAAAACCCCAGGGCACCTTTTTTTAATAGTTGTGCTGTATTCATAGTACCTTCCCGTTTTAATAATTAATTATTATTATATGTAAAAATTTTTAATGCTCTTTTTAGTTTGATTTCATCAAAAATAACACGCATTTGCTATATTCCTACCCCATAGCATTGCCAACTCTAGCACACCCCCTCATCTAAATAAAGGAATTGATAGGGAACCGGCTTACAATGGGCATGATATAAGCAAATGATAATGCACTTATTGCGCTCTTGCTATCCGGCCGTCCTTTTCGTAGACTTAAGCCAAATTTATTTTAAACGGAGTCTAAAAACATGTCATCTTTGACTACTTCAAAAGCGTGGACTGCATTACAAAGCCATTATCATGAAACTAAAAATAATTCGCTACGCGATGCTTTTGAAAGAGACCCTAATCGGTTCAGTAAGTTCTCAATTTATTTTAACGACATTCTGTTCGATTACTCCAAAAACAGAATAACAGATCAAACCCTGCCTTTACTCATTGATCTAGCCAAACATGCCGGGCTGGAAGCTAAAATCAACGCCATGTTTTCCGGCGAAAAAATCAATACCACAGAACATCGGGCCGTCCTGCACACGGCCTTGCGCAACAGGAGCAACAAGCCTGTTTATGTAGATGGGCAGGATGTCATGCCGGAAATCAACCAGGTTTTGGATAAAATGCGATCTTTCTGTGCTTCCGTTCGTTCAGGCGAATGGAAAGGCTACTCCGGCAAAGCCATTACCGATGTTGTCAACATAGGCATTGGTGGTTCCAGCCTGGGCCCCAAAATGGTTTCAGCAGCTCTTGACACTTATGGCTCAGACGCATTGAATGTACACTTTGTTTCAAATATTGACCAGGCCGATCTTATTGGCACATTAAAGCCATTATCCACTGAAACAACCTTGTTTATCATCGCATCCAAGTCATTTTATACACAAGAAGCCATGATCAACGCTAAATCCGCACGAACCTGGTTTCTTGATCAAGCACAAGATCCGGCCGCGATTGCGAAACACTTTGTGGCAATTTCAACGAATACCCAAAAGGTTGTCGAATTCGGTATTGATACGAATAATATGTTCGAACTATGGGACTGGGTCGGCGGACGTTATTCACTCTGGTCGGCAGTAGGCTTGTCTATCGCCCTGCACATAGGCATGGACAATTTTGAGGAACTATTACAAGGCGCATACGAAGTCGATGAGCACTTCCGCTCTATGCCTTTTGAACAGAATATCCCGGTTATAATGGGTTTATTGGGGATTTGGTATAATAATTTTTTTAATGCTGAATCTTATGTCTTGCTGCCCTACGATTACTCCATGCGTTATTTTGCCGATTATCTCCAGCAGGGTGACATGGAAAGCAATGGCAAAAGCGTCGACTTGGAAGGCAATAAAATCAATTACAACACCGGTCCGATTATTTGGGGGCAACAAGGCACCAACGGTCAACATGCTTTTTATCAATTGATACATCAGGGTACGAAACTAATTCCTTGCGATTTTCTGGTCGCGGCAAACAGTCACTATAAACTACTGGAACATCACGATATTTTAGTTTCAAACTTTCTCGCACAGACAGAAGCGTTAATGAACGGCTTAACGGCTGAAGAAGTCAAAAAGAAACTCACCCCGGCCGAACAGTCTGATCCCGTGCTCGTTGCGTCCAAAGTGTTTGACGGCAATAAACCTTCAAGTTCTTTCCTGTTTAAAAAAATGACGCCCAAAACCCTCGGCACATTGCTTGCGTTTTACGAGCATAAAATTTTTGTTCAAGGCGTGGTCTGGAACATCAATTCATTTGATCAAATGGGTGTGGAATTAGGAAAAGTATTAGCCAAGGTCATTTTACCCGAGCTTATGAACGATGAAATTATCACCAGTCATGATTGCTCGACTAATGCTCTGATTAACGCTTACAAACAATTACGGGAATCTTGATTTGACTACCGGGGCTATTCACGCTGACGGCACTAACGGAAACAAATATAAACGTCAGCGCCTGGCTCGAAAAAAGTCCCTCATCAGTTCTGAACAGTCTGTTTCCAGCACACCGCCAGCCCAGCTGATCCGGTGATTTAAAAAAGACGCGTCGCCAAGACTCAGTGCGTTACAAACCGCACCACGTTTAGGATCAAACGCACCGAAAACCAGGCGTTTAATTCGCGCATGACTGATTGCGCCCATACACATCACACAAGGTTCCAGCGTAACAAACAAAGTCGCATCAACCAGCCGATAATTTTCCAGCACAACGCCAGCCTTGCGCAATGCCATTATCTCAGCGTGAGCGGTAGCGTCATGCTGTGCAATCGATGAATTCCAGCCTTCTGCAACACATCGATCATCTTTAACAACTATTGCCCCAACCGGAACCTCTCCCTGCTGCTCGGCTCTTTGCGCCAGCCTGAAGGCATAGCGCATCCATGCTTCGTCTGAGTTTTGGTTTATTCCCATTCGATAGTTGCAGGAGGTTTACCGGATATATCATAGGTAACGCGGGAGATACCCGGAACCTCATTGATAATACGACGGGAAATCAGATCAAGAAAATCATAGGGCAAATGTGCCCAGCGTGCAGTCATAAAATCGATGGTTTCAACAGCTCGAATAGCTATCACATAATCATAACGCCGGCCATCGCCCATCACGCCGACTGATTTAACCGGCAGAAATACCGCAAAAGCCTGGCTAACCTTGTCATAAAGATCGTAACGATACAGTTCTTCAATAAAAATAGCATCCGCCAGTTGTAACAAGTCAGCATACTGCTTCTTTACTTCACCTAAAATCCTCACACCCAAACCTGGCCCCGGGAATGGATGACGCAAAACCATATCGGATGGCAATCCTAACTCCATGCCTAATTTTCTCACTTCATCCTTAAACAATTCCCGTAACGGCTCAAGCAATTTTAAGGTCATATTCTCCGGTAAACCACCGACATTGTGATGTGACTTTATTAAATGCGCTTTACCACTTTTGGATCCTGCTGACTCAATCACATCGGGATAAATCGTGCCTTGCGCCAGCCATTTGGCATTACTTAATTTCCCGGCTTCTTCATCAAAGATTTCCACAAACAAGCTGCCGATAATTTTACGTTTCTGCTCAGGGTCAGTCACACCGCTTAACGCATCAAAATAACGTTGCGCGGCATTGACCCGAATCACGTTAACACCCAAATGCTCGGCAAATATTGCCATCACCTGATCGCCTTCGTGCAAGCGCAGCAAACCCGTATCAACAAACACACAGGTCAGCTGGTCTTTAACAGCTTTATGCAGCAAAGCGGCAACGACAGACGAATCAACGCCTCCGGATAATCCTAAAATGATGTGATCGCTGCCTACTTTTTCTCGCACCGCATTAATGCTGTCTTCAATAATATTGCCGGCTGTCCATAGCGCCTCACAGCCGCAAATATCCAAAACAAAGCGCGCCAAAATCCGCCCGCCTTGTTTGGTGTGGGTTACTTCGGGATGAAACTGCAAGCCGTAAAAAGCTTTTTCTTCATTGGCGATACCTGCGATCGGAGCGCCATCTGAGCTGGCAATCAGATTAAACCCTAGCGGTAAATCAACCACACGATCACCGTGGCTCATCCAGACATCCAGCAATCCAAAGCCTTCCGCCGATAAATGATCTTCTATACCAGTCAGTAATTTTGAATGCCCACGCGCTCTGATTTGGGCATATCCGAACTCCCTGTGATCTGAACTCTCGACCTTGCCGCCCAATTGTTCGGTCATCGTCTGTAAGCCATAACAAATACCCAACACCGGCACACCCAGCTCAAATACTGTTTGCGGCGCTCTCGGCGTATCTTCGCTGGTTACTGTTTCCGGCCCGCCAGATAAAATAATGCCATTTGGCGCAAATTTTACGACTTCGTCGCTACTGCACTCGCAGGAATAAATCTCGCAATAAACACCAATTTCTCGAATGCGGCGGGCAATTAATTGGGTATATTGCGAGCCGAAATCTAAAATGAGGATTCTGTGAGTATGAATGTTGATGGGTTGTTGTTTCACAGTATTGTCTTTTATATTAGATAAGATGGCACACGGATGACGAGAATTAGAACAGATACAACGGATTGTAATTAACTTTAGCCCGTGTGCTGATAATTTACTCTACACGGTAGTTAGGCGCTTCTTTAGTGATCGTCACATCATGCACATGGCTTTCTCTAATACCGGCGCTGGTTACCCGCACAAACTGTGCTTTGTCATGCATTATGGCAATGGTTTGACTACCTGTGTAGCCCATACTTGCGCGGATGCCACCCAGCAATTGATGAATAACCGCCAACAGGCTGCCCTTATACGGCACGCGACCTTCAATACCTTCCGGCACGAGCTTTTCAACGGAATCGGTTTCTTCCTGAAAATAACGATCACTGGAGCCTTGCTGCTGCCCCATCGCGCCCAGAGACCCCATGCCGCGATAGGATTTATAAGAGCGTCCCTGGAATAACTCAACTTCTCCCGGCGCTTCTTCAGTACCTGCAAATAATCCGCCCAGCATCACCGCATAGGCACCGGCTGCCAGTGCTTTAGCGACATCGCCTGAGTAACGGATACCACCATCGGCGATCAACGGCACACCGGTTCCTTTTAAGGCCCCTGCGACATTACTGACTGCCGTAATTTGCGGAACGCCAACCCCGGCAACGATACGCGTGGTACAAATAGAGCCCGGTCCTATACCCACTTTAACACCATCAGCTCCTGCCTCAACCAATGCCAATGCTGCGTCCGCCGTTGCAATGTTACCTCCGATTACCTGAACATCAGGAAAATTCTGCTTTATCCAGCGTACTCTATCCAAAACGCCTTGAGAATGTCCATGTGCAGTGTCTACGATAATAACATCCACGCCGGCCTCAACCAGGGCGGCTACGCGTTCTTCCGTGCCATGGCCTGTACCCACTGCCGCACCGACACGCAGTCTTTCCTGTTCGTCTTTACAGGCTTGCGGGTAATCTTTGGCTTTCTGAATATCTTTGACTGTAATCATGCCGCGTAAGTGAAATGCATCATTCACCACCAGCACCTTTTCTATGCGATGCTTGTGCAGCAGGGCAATTGCTTCTTTACGGTCGGCATTTTCATTCACCGTAATCAACCGCTCTTTTGGCGTCATTACTTTTGATACCGGCTCATCAAAACGCGTCTCAAAGCGCAAATCACGACTAGTCAC
>JBAQEN010000063.1:0-7096 GCA_049286765.1 Methylococcaceae bacterium | reverse complement strand
CAGACCTGGTGATGTATGCTACCGGCAGAACACCGAATTCAACCGGATTTGGACTGGAAGCGCTTGGCATTGAACTGGACGACGAGGCTGCAATCAAGGTTAATGATGACTATCAAACCAATGTGCCTTCAATCTATGCACTGGGTGATGTGACTAACCGGATTAATCTGACTCCGGTAGCCATCGCAGAGGGCATGGCCCTGGTGGATAAGTTGTATCTCAAGCAACAGCGGCCAGTCGATTATGACACTATTCCCACGGCTGTTTTCAGCCAGCCCGCTATTGGTACGGTAGGCCTGACCGAAGCACAGGCGCGCGAAAAATACCCGGACATCGACATTTACAAAACCAGTTTCACACCGATGAAAAATACCCTTTCCGGTATCGATGAAAAAACCCTGATGAAGATGATCGTGGTACGTAGCACTGACCGGGTTGTTGGCATGCACATGGTAGGGCCTGACGCCCCTGAAATTATCCAGGGCATGGCAGTTGCCATTCGAGCCGGTGCGACCAAGGCAGTCTTCGACTCGACTATCGGCATACATCCGACTGCCGCCGAAGAGTTTGTTACCCTGCGTCAAGCGGTGACCTAAGCAGCATGGACGAAACAGCTCACTTGATTAAAAAGGGACAACTTTTCGAGGGAAACATACCTCTCTATAAGGGGTTCTGAAATCCAGTGGTACGGAAACGTACTAAGTCCTGCTGTGAGCTAATAACAAGCCTCCCCCGCTTTGCCTGGGGTGGATTTAACTTTCCATTAAACTCAGATAGTTTTGACCAAAAGGAAATATGAAAATGATGATATCAGACCAACTTGAAATTTTTATAAATCGTTTCTCAAAATGGGTGGAAAGCGCAAGGGAGTTTGCCGCCGCACTGCTCTCAGATGATTTTGACCAAAAGGAAATGATGATATCTGACCGGCTTGAAATGTTCACACACCATTTCGCAAAATGGGCGGGTAGCGCAAGCGGGTTTCTCGCCGCACTGCTCTCTATTCTTGTCTTGTTTGTAGCTGGTATAGTCTTTGGATTTTCATATGAATGGGAACGTGGCTTATCGATCTATATTGGCGTCATTACGTTTCTAATGGTATTTCTAATACAGCGCGGCCAGAATAAGGAGCTTTCCATATTGCAGGTAAAGCTCAACGAACTGATAGCAGTTACGAAGCATGCCGATAACCGGCTAATGAATGTAGAAGACCTGACGGAAAAGGAAATTTCACAAGTTCAAGAAATACATCATAAAATCGGGGCGGAAGATACTTAGAGGAAAATTTTCCTGATTCAAGGGAATTCTGGAGGAATATTGTAAATTATTTTATTATGCTTTTTATAACAGCTACAACTTTCCTGACATTGGAATAATTTTAGCCAACATAATATTTAATTGATTGATTGACTGTCGGCACACACGGTAGGGCCTGACGCCCCTGAAATTATCCATGGCATGGCGCTTGCCATTCGAGCCGGTGCGGCCAAGGCGGTCTTTGACTCGACTATCGGCATATACCCGACAGCCGCCGAAGAATTTGTCACCCTGCGTGAAGCCGCCAAATATACACAATGAGGTGCAAGCAAATGCCCGCGTTAACGACTCTTTTAGTGGCAGCAAAGTTATGAATACGCTACAAGAAATCGACCCTTGGTCTACTATTCGTAACAAACTCTAGTTTTTCTTGCTCGCAAAAAGCAGGAGCCCGCCGCCAGCCACTATAGCAGCCACGCCGGCCCAAACCGGAACATTAACGGTCTGTGTGTCTTTAACCGTCAGCTCGAACGGGCCTAACTTGGCTTCCTGGGTTTCCCGGGTATAGCTGAAACGGCCATATACCAGCCCCAATAAGCCGGCTATGATCAGTACGATTGCCACGATCTTGATTACGCTCATTTCTTCTCCCCAATAAATGATACGCCTAAAGTCCGGCATGAGCCGTAACTCTAGGCGCGCCGAACCGCTCCATCCGATAGATACGGCACGTTACATAAACATGATCCAGTACATTCCTTAGACACGTCGGCCTTGAATAACGCGCAGCACTATCACGATGATCGCGATAACCAACAGAATGTGAATGAACCCGCCGATTGTGTATGAGGATACTAAACCCAGTACCCAGAGGATGATTAGGATGATCGCTAAAGTTTCAAGCATGTGTGCTTCTCCGTAAGTAGCCATCAAATGACGGCAATATGAACCAGAGATAAACATATGAGGTATTTCCGAAGGTCAAAGTGACGCCTGCCCAAAAACCGGTGGATCCCATGGTCATCTCCTGTTATAAATGTATTTTAGAGCATCCGGTTACCGCCGTGCAGCAAGCCAGTCTGACTGGTCTCGGCTGCACAGCTCAGCAATACCCGTTTTAGATGCTGTCCTTAATATCTTCCTTGAGATCACCAAGGCCCTTCTGGACCTTGCCGATGTTTTTTTGGACATTTCCTTCAATCTCCATACCCTTGTCATCCAGTATCACACCGGCGGCTTCCTTGACTTTACCTTTGGCTTCTTCAACTCGGCCTTTTACTTGATCTTTGTTCATGAGTGTCTCCTGATAATTATTAAGCTATAACCCAATAGTCATAACCACAGCGTGGAATATTATTTCCCATCGCTTAATTAAAATAATAAACACAAAACTGAATTCGGTCGGTGCGGTAACGCACATAGATTAAGGCTTTTCTTTAAGAACTCAGATTTTTTCGAATAATTTATGTAAGGCAAACAGATAGTTAAGGATTAAGTCCACACTACTGCTTAATACGACGGTGAGGCATAATTGGCCGGATAACGCCGGCCTCAACTTAAATCCTGCGCCCTGACTCAAAATCACGCTGGAAAAACTGCCGGCTTGGCCATAACAGCCAATAAAACTTAATTATTTGTCGACACCGCCGACTGTGGCTCAGTTTGACTGGTTATTTGGTCAGGTGCCGTTTGTTCAGCCCAGACCGCCATATAGGTAAGCACCGCCTCCCCGATAATGGTCGCGAATGATGCATCGGCAGCATCGCGACCAGTGCCAATGCGTACAAATCCCTTAACCGGCGCCATTCTTGTAGCATCAAACAAATACCAGCGCGACCCCAGATAAGCTTCAAAAAATCCGTGAAAATCCGGCGGCTGCAACGCTACTGCGTATCCTGAAATATAACGTGCGGGAATACATAACGCCCGGCACAAGGCGATGGCGAGATGCGCATAATCCCGGCATACACCTACGCGCTGTATTAATACGTCGCAAGCGCTGGTACTTTCGCCAGTACTGCCTGCTTGATAGTCGAGATTGCTGTTTATCCAGTCGCAAATTGCAGTAACTCTGGAAAATCCAGGTTCGACGTTGCCAAACATTCGTAAGGCAAAATGAGTCAAACGATCAGACTCGCAATAACGGCTGGGATTCAGGTAGGGCAATACTTCGTTTGGCAATTGGGAGTATCCCGTCTCGATAATCCCTGATGTATCATAAATCTCAGGTCGTAATTCCACATTCGCACGGTATTGGAGTTGCAGATCGCAAGGTTCGACAGCTAGCCGGTACACTTGAATATTTTCCGTGCCTAAACTGCTGGCCTCGTATCTAATATTGGGGTTTAACTGCAGGGTTTCCTCTCTGATGTTCTGGTGCGCGGTTCGTGCCGCCGCAACGTTAAACAGGAAGCTCGTAGGATTTGTGACCGAATATGTTAAGTCGCAGCCTACTTGAATTGTTGTCATGATGATTCACCTTTCGCCGTATGGTAATTAAATATGCCTGGATAAGTTGATTTATCAGAAAACAGCAGCGTACGCCAGTTCATTTGAAAATAATTGATTGTTGCGGCTAAACTCTCTTGCCACCGCTCGACAACTCGGTTAATCCGTAAGGCTGGTAAACTTAAGCTAGTAGGCATACGCGAACTACTGCTTAATTGCGTGCGGGGTATCTACTTCAATCTCGCAGATACGCGATTTAGTATATATGAAAAGGGTCCAGGCGTAACACAAGACATTAACCAGGCGGTTTATTGATATCGTAAAGCAGCAGACTAAGCTAATCAAATAGCAATAGCGGCGATAAACAAACTAAGCTGGTAACCCTGTAAAACAGCTGCCAAAATTTTCAGCGAACAATGCTTAGGATGGTCTATTATCAACTACATAATTGAACTTATACACCCTGATCAGTGGCTACTTTTCTCGAACTCTACCAAAGCCTGGACGATGACCCTTTAAAGCGGGGCAAGCAATTTGAACGCTTTGCCAAGTGGTTCCTGAAAAATGACCCCGAATGGTCAACTCAGGTTGATCAGGTCTGGCTGTGGCATGAATACCCTGAGCGTTGGGGCATCGATTGCGGCATCGATCTTGTCTTCAGGCATAAAAACGGCGAAACATGGGCAGTTCAAGCCAAATGCTATTCGCCCGACTACGACATCACCAAGCATGATGTCGACAAGTTCCTCAGCGAATCCAACCGCAAAGGCATCGACAAGCGATTGCTGATTGCCACCACTGACCGGATCGGAGCCAATGCCAGGCAGGTTTGTGACGCACAGGATAAGAAAGTCGTTCGATTCCTGCTCTCCAATTTCGAGGCCGCAGACCTTGACTATCCCGCCTCATTGGCTGAACTTCATACGGCAAAGCGCAAGGACAAACCACAACCCAGAGAGCATCAAGCCGAAGCGATTACAGCCGTTGCCAAAAACTTTCAGGATGCTGATCGCGGGCAACTCATCATGGCGTGTGGCACGGGCAAGACCTTCACCACGCTGTGGATCAAGGAAAAACTGGGCTCCGATTCGACTCTGGTGCTATTGCCATCACTCGGGTTGCTGTCCCAAACACTCCACGAATGGACACTCGCAGCGAACCAAGCCTTTGACGTGCTCTGCGTTTGCTCGGACCAGACGGTAGGCAGGAAAGGTGCTGACGAAGCAATCCACTCCGTTGCCGATCTGGCGTTTCCGGTCACGTCCGACACCGCAGAGATCAGGAAATTCCTGAAGCAGGACGGAGCCAAGGTGGTGTTCTCCACCTATCAATCGTCGCCATTGGTTGCAGAAGCTCAGGCAGACGCTTCAATCCAGGCATTCGATCTGGCAATTGCCGATGAAGCCCACCGCTGTACCGGCAAAGTCACCAGTGATTTCTCCACTGTTTTGGACAGCAAGCGTCTCCGGGTAACAAAAAGGCTATTCGCTACGGCCACCCCTCGCACCTACACGACCTCGGTAAAAAAAGCCGCCGAGGATCGTGGCATTGAAGTGGTTGGCATGGACGATGAAGCCGTGTTCGGCAAAGTGCTGTATTCGCTCCCCTTTGGCGAAGCCATCAGGCGAAACCTGCTGACCGATTACCGGATCGTGATCATTGGCGTGGATAACCCGATGATCGCCGAATGGATCAAGAACCGGGAACTTATTAAAACCGACTCCGGCATCGAAAACGATGCTGAAGCCATTGCCGCCCGGATTGGCCTGCTCAAGGCCATCAAGGATTACGACCTCAAACGGGTCATCAGCTTTCACAGCCGCGTCAGTAGGGCGGAATCATTCAAAGAAGACATGCATCAGGTACTGGGCTGGATCGGCGAAGAGCATCGCCCCAGCGGTGAACTGTGGACTGACTTCGTATCAGGGGCAATGCCGACGGATAGAAGACGGCAGAAACTGGATCACCTGAAAGGCCTGGGTCAGAACGAAAGAGGGCTGCTCACCAACGCCCGATGCCTCTCCGAAGGGGTGGATGTTACCTCATTAGACGGTGTCGCCTTCATCGATCCCAAAAGCAGCCAAGTGGACATTGTCCAGGCGGTGGGCCGCGCCATTCGCTTAAGTGCTGAAAAGAAATTTGGCACCATTGTTCTGCCAGTATTTATTGATGAGGGTGACGATGCAGTAGCCTCCATTGAAGCCAGTAACTTTAAACCGGTCTGGGATGTACTGAATGCGTTCAAGGCTCATGACGAAGAGTTATCGGAGCAACTGGATGCGATACGTACTGAGCTTGGCAGAAAACCAGGGTCAAAGGTCAATTCGCAAGGCCTCTCAAAAATTACGATTGATCTACCTGCTTCTGTGGACAGTGCTTTTGGTGATTCGCTTCGTACCTATTTGGTTGAGCAGAGTACTGCCTCATGGAATTTTTGGTATGGTTTGCTAAAAAAATATGCTGAAGAACAAGGTCATGCAAAAGTTGAAAACAGATTTAAATATCAAAATTTTAACTTAGGGTGGTGGGTAGGTACCCAAAGAAAAGAAAAAAATAAACTCAGCCCAGAAAGAATTCAATTTCTTGAGTCTTTACCAAAATGGTCTTGGGATGTCTTTGAAGACCAATGGAATGAAGGATTTAATTGTTTAAAAAAATATGTCGAAGAACAGGGTCATGCAAGAGTTCCTAGCAACTCAAAATATCAAAATTTCAATTTAGCTACTTGGGTAAAAAATCAAAGAAAAGGAAAAAACAAACTCAGCCCAGAAAAAATCAATTTTCTTGAGTCATTACCAAAATGGTCTTGGAATGTATTTCAAGACCGATGGAATGAAGGATTCGAATATTTAAAAAAATATATTGAAGAACAGGATTCTGCAAAAGTTCCGCTCAGATTTAAATATCAAAATTTCAACTTAGGGATATGGGTACAAAACCAAAGAAAGAAAAAAATTAAGCTTGATTTAGAAAAAATTCAATTGCTTGAGTCATTACCCCAATGGTCATGGGATGTCTTTGAAGACCAATGGAATGAAGGATTTAGTTGTTTAACAAAATATGTTGAAGAACAGGGTCATGCAAAAGTGCCGCACAGATTTAAATATGAGGATTTTAATTTAGGGGTGTGGGTACAAAATCAAAGAAATGGAAAAAATAAACTCGGCCCAGAAAGGATTAAATTGCTTGAGGCTTTGCCACAGTGGTCTTGGGATGTCTTTGATGACCGATGGAAAAGAGGATTTGGATATTTAAAAAAATATGTTGAGGAATATGGCGATGCAGGAGTTCCTGGCAACTTAAAATATCAAAATTTCAACTTAGGGGCATGGGTAAAAAATCAAAGAGTGAAAAAGGGTAAGCTTGATTTAGAAAAAATTCAATTGCTTGA
>JBAQEN010000062.1:0-2714 GCA_049286765.1 Methylococcaceae bacterium | reverse complement strand
CTGTTAAAGCCGCACAAACAGGCCATTTGGTATTATCAACCTTACATACGAATGATGCCCCGCAAACATTAAACCGGCTCATGCAAATGGGCGTAGCCCCTTTTAACATAGTCTCAGCGGTTAATTTGATTATGGCTCAACGTCTGGCGAGGCGTCTATGCGAATATTGCAAAATCCCGGCAAAGTTTCCTGATATTGTTCTTAAATCAGCCGGTTTTAAAGAAGACGAATTAAATACACTTAAAATATTCAGCCCTGTTGGCTGTGAGCATTGCACTAATGGTTATAAAGGCCGGGTCGGCATCTTTCAGGTCATGACCTTGAGTGAAGCAATGCGTGCTCTGATACTTGAAGGCGGTAATGCCATGCAACTAGCTGAACAGGCCAAGTCCGAAGGCATTAATGACTTACGTGCATCAGGATTAAACAAAATCCGTCAAGGCATTACCAGCCTGGAAGAAATTGACCGGGTTACCAAGGAATAGTAATGGCAAAGCTAACTGAACAAATCGATTATATCTGGGAAGGAACCGATAAAAACCGGCAAAAAACCAAAGGGGAGCTCTCTGCGATCAGCGAAATAGTCGCCAAAACTGAGTTAAGACGAAGGGGTTATCGAGTTACAAAAATAAAGAAGAAACCCAAGCCCCTGTTCGGTACAAGAGTCAAAGCTATTAAACCCGGCGATATATCGATTTTTTCCAGACAATTAGCCACCATGCTTAATGCTGGCGTACCCTTGGTCCAATCATTCGATATTATTGGCAAGGGTCATGAAAACCCAAGTATGCAAACCATGCTGCTAAGTATAAAGGCAGACATTGAAGGCGGCGACACTTTGGCAGAAGCCCTTAAGAAAAAACCACTGTATTTTGATGAATTATT
Organism: Methylococcaceae bacterium; assembly: GCA_049286765.1. Classification (GTDB taxonomy): domain Bacteria; phylum Pseudomonadota; class Gammaproteobacteria; order Methylococcales; family Methylomonadaceae; genus JAGXGJ01. Next base: position 1,829 of record JBAQEN010000062.1, on the reverse strand, counting down.
CTGTAATTTGGTTCACGCCGGCGAACACGCCGGGATATTGGAAACATTGCTGGAAAAAATAGCCACTTACAAAGAAAAAACCGAGTCCATGAAGAAAAAAATCAAAAAGGCGCTGACCTACCCGATCGCTGTTCTTGTCGTCGCCTTTATCGTTACAGCCATTCTGCTGTTGTTTGTAGTACCCGTATTTGAAGACTTGTTCAAAAGTTTTGGCGCCGACTTACCGGCATTCACCCGAATGGTCATCAGTATGTCTGAATGGCTGCAAGAATGGTGGTGGATTATTCTTGTAATGATTATTGCGTTTGTTTATACGTTTGGCTACTTTAAAAAACGTTCCTATAAATTTAATCACTTTCTCGATAGATCGCTACTGAAATTTCCCATAGTCGGTCTCATTTTAAATAAATCCGCCATTGCCCGATTTTCCAGAACTTTATCAACCATGTCTGCAGCGGGCGTACCATTGGTAGATGCATTGCAATCCGTTGCCGGCGCTTGCGGCAATATTATCTACTCCGAAGCTGTGTTAAAAATGCGCGAAGAAGTAGCAACAGGACAAAGGTTGCAATTCGCCATGCAACAGACCAACCTTTTTCCAAACATGGTCCAACAGATGATCGCCATAGGAGAAGAATCCGGTTCCATGGATGCCATGTTAGCTAAAGTCGCCGATTTTTATGAAGAAGAAGTCGACAATCTGGTCGATAACTTAAGCAGTCTAATGGAACCCATCATTATGGTCGTTTTATGCATTCTGGTCGGCGGTCTGATTGTCGCCATGTATCTTCCTATATTCAAATTGGGCGCCGCCGTCGGCTAACCGTTTTTATATGCCCGTTCGGAAGCATTCCGAATATACACTTTTTCAAAAAACGCATGACACAACAGCTTAATATGCATTTAAATACGCCCTATTTTATCGTCGCTCTTGCCGCTGTTATCGGATTACTTGTTGGCAGTTTCCTCAATGTCGTTATCCTTAGACTACCGATTATGATGCAAAGAAACTGGCGCAGAGAATGTGCCGAGTATCTGCAGCTCGATTCCGCTGAAACGCAAACTCAAGAAGAACCTTTTGATTTGGTTTTTCCGTTATCCCGATGTCCTATCTGCCTTGCGCCCATTAAACCCTGCCAAAATATCCCGGTCATCAGCTATCTTTTTTTAAAAGGCCGGTGTGCCGCATGCAGTAGCCCAATTTCATTACGATACCCTATCATTGAAGCGTTCACTGCAATAACTTCAGCCATAGTGGCTTTGCATTTTGGCTACACACCTCAAACTGTCTTCGCTCTAACGCTAACCTGGTCGTTGATTGCACTGAGCGTCATCGATATTGACCATCACTTATTACCCGACTCCATCACTCTTCCCGTACTCTGGCTAGGGCTGTGCCTGAGCCTGTTCAGCTTATTTACGGATACGCATGCCAGCATTATCGGCGCTATTTCCGGCTACTTGGCACTTTGGCTTGTATATCATCTGTTTAAATTAGCAACTGGCAAGGAAGGCATGGGTTACGGTGATTTTAAATTGCTAGCTTTATTCGGCGCCTGGCTGGGCTGGCAATATTTGCCTGTTATTATTTTGTTATCATCGCTGGTCGGCGCGGTTATTGGACTGGCGATGATCATAATTGTTAAACGTGATCACACTATTCCTATCCCATTTGGCCCCTATTTGGCTGCGGCTGGCTGGATAGCGCTGTTATGGGGCAATGACATCAACAAGCTTTATTTAACTACGGTTGGCTTGTAAGACTTTGTTGATGCTGGAAGGCTTTCGGATTTTATAGATTTTTTTATCCGTGATTATCTATTCAATCC
>JBAQEN010000061.1:0-4906 GCA_049286765.1 Methylococcaceae bacterium | reverse complement strand
AAAGCCGCTCCCACCATAAGTATTACAGGGCATCCATGTTCACAGGCATAATTCTGGCAATAGGAAAAATAACGGCAATCGAGCGCAGGGCAGGGGATTGCCGTTTGAAAATCGGCACGGGTAAATTACCATTAACGGATGCCGCCGTCGGTGATAGTATCGCAGTCAATGGTGTATGCTTAACGGCGGTTGAGTTGGGGGCGGATTATTTTTGTGCCGATGTTTCCAATGAAACCTTGTCCAGAACACTCTTGAACGTTGCGACTGCCGGTATGCCGGTTAATCTTGAATTGGCTTTAACGCCGTCAACCCGGATGGGCGGACATATAGTCAGCGGGCATGTTGATGGCATCGGCATGGTTGTAGAAAAAAAACCGGACGGACGTTCGTTCCGGTTTACATTTAAAGCGCCTGATAATCTGGCTAAATATATCGCTGAAAAAGGCTCTATTTGCATTAATGGCATCAGTTTGACGGTCAACGAAGTTAATGGTGCCGAATTCAGCGTTAATATCGTGCCGCATACGCTGAAGGAGACAACGCTGGGCGATGCTGTAGCCGGTACTCAAGTCAATCTGGAAGTGGATTTGTTGGCCCGTTATATGGAGCGATTGATGCAGGGTGAAGCGGCAGCTTTAAATCATGGCACTATCACAGAAGAATTATTGCAGAAGAGCGGATTTTTGGGCTAATGAATACAATTGAAGAGATCATAGGCGATTTGCGCTTGGGAAAAATGGTTATTATTATGGATGATGAAGACCGCGAGAATGAAGGCGATCTGGTTATGGCTGCGGCTTTTACCCGCCCCGAAGATATTAATTTTATGGCGCGCTATGGACGCGGCCTGATCTGTTTAACTTTGACCAGTGAGCGTTGTCAGCAGTTACGTTTACCACTGATGGTGAATGAAAACAAAACGTCGCATTCTACCAATTTTACCGTATCTATTGAGGCGGCAACGGGTGTAACCACTGGTATTTCCGCTGCCGACCGGGCGCGTACGATTCAATGCGCCGTAGCTGCCGATGCTAAAGCGGAAGATTTGGTACAGCCGGGGCATATATTCCCGTTAATGGCCAAATCCGGCGGTGTATTAAGTCGTGCAGGGCATACCGAAGCGGGTTGTGATCTTGCCAAATTGGCGGGCGTCGACCCCTCCGCTGTTATCGTTGAAATTCTCAATGAAGATGGTTCGATGGCTAGACGGGCTGATCTGGAAGTGTTCGCGCAGCAGCACAACCTTAAAATCGGTACTATTGCTGATTTGATTCACTATCGCATTCAAAATGAAAACACGCTGGAACGCATCAGTGAATGCAACTATCCGACAGAGTTTGGCGATTTTCGTCTCTATGCCTATCAGGACAGAAACGACAATAACCTGCATCTGGCATTGGTCATGGGTCAGGTTTCCGGCAATGAGCCGGTTTTAGTCAGAGTCCATGCCCGCAATTTGCTGGATGATGTGTTTTCATCAAAGCGTAGTGATTGCAGCGTTTCAATTCGTGCCGCGATGCAAAAAATAGCCGAGGAAGGCCGTGGGGTTTTGGTTGTTATCAGGCAGAGCGAAGATAATAAATCGCTGGTCGAATTGATTCATCGTTACCAACTGGAAGATAATGGTATTCTTAGTGCGGCCAATTTTCCAGAGGCAGCGGATTGGCGCATGACCGGAGCAGGTGCAAGAATACTTGCAGACCTGGGCGTACATAAACTGAAAGTATTAGGCACTCGGAAGAAGTATGTCGGGCTGTCAGGGTTTGATTTGGAAGTATCCGAGCATGTTGGCTGCGATGCTGATTAATGGTTTCATTTCAGAAAACAACAATGTTGGGTTAGCGTAGCGTAACTCAACTCAAATCCGTAATGTGGGTTTACGCTACGCTTCCCGCAATACTCAACACATCACACAATAGAGAAATAGCATGTCAACACTGAAAACCTTTGAAGGAATTTTTTCCGCGCAAGGCGGTAAATTCTGTCTCGTCGCTTCCCGTTTTAACAGCTTCATTGTCGAACAGCTGGAAGCCGGTGCAATTGATGCCCTGGTGCGTCACGGTGCCGATAAAGCCGATATTCATCTGGTAAAAGCCCCCGGCGCGTTTGAATTGCCAATGGTGGTGAAACGTATTGCGGCAACTAAGAAATATGATGCAATCATCGCCTTGGGCGCCGTTATTCGCGGCGGAACACCGCACTTTGAATATGTTGCGGGCGAATGTGTGAAAGGTTTAGCGAGTGTGTCTTTGCAATATGATATACCCGTCAGTTTTGGTGTATTAACTGTTGATACGATTGAGCAGGCGATAGAGCGTGCTGGTACAAAAGCAGGGAATAAGGGTGCGGAAGCCGCGTTGTCAGCCATCGAAATGGTCAGCTTATTCAAGAATCTGGAAGCCTGATGAGTCTTGCGCGTACGAATGCCCGTAAAGCTGCTGTGCAGGCATTGTATCAGTGGCAGATGACAGGACAGAATCTCAGCGAGATTGAACGTCAATTTTTAGAGGAAGAGCGTCTGAAAGATGCTCAAAAAAGCTATTTTACCGAGCTGTTTCATGGCGTGCCTAAAAATCTGGAAGCAATTGATCAGACGTTGAGCGAATTTGTAGACCGTCCAGTCGATATGATCGACCCGGTTGAAAGGGCTATTTTAAGAATTGGTGTGTATGAGTTGGTACATCGACTGGATATGCCCTACCGTGTTGTTTTAAATGAAGGTATTAATCTTGCTAAGTACTTTGGCGCTGACGGCAGTCACAAATATGTCAATGGTATTCTGGATAAAGTCGCCCAGCAAAAAAGAGCGGTAGAAACTAAGAATAAGGTGAAAGGGGAAAGGTGAAAGTTTTTTACCTTTAGCCCTGGACTTTATACCTTGTACTTTTGAAAAACTCATGCCTATTTCAGAATTTGCTCTGATTCGACGCTTCTTTACCCGGCAGACGGTAAATAACCCATCAACTCGTTTAAGTATTGGCGATGACTGTGCGCTATTGTCACTGCCAGCTGGGTATGAACTGGCCGTGACCACCGATACGATGGTTGAACATGTGCATTTTTTTGCCGGAACTGATCCGGAACTTCTCGGGCATAAATTGTTAGCCGTTAATTTGAGCGATCTGGCCAGTATGGGCGCAAAACCAATGTCTGTTACGCTGGCATTAACCTTGCCGGCTGTTGACGAAAACTGGTTGACGGCTTTTTCCACGGGCTTTTTGGCTTTAGCCGAGCGCTATTCCGTGGATTTGATTGGCGGTGATACCACATTCGGCCCGTTGACGTTAACTGTTCAGGCTATGGGTCTGGTGCCGCAAGGTAAAGCGCTTATGCGTTCAACGGCAAGACCAGGCGATTTTATTTATCTGACTGGGCCGGTGGGTGATGCAGGACTGGGTTTAAAAATCAAACAGGGTTATCACTGTGCCGATCCCGATGCGGCTTTGAAGCGATTTTACCAACCGGAACCGAAGGTTGAAGCCGGACTGGCGCTAATTGGAATCGCCAATGCCTGTATTGATGTGTCTGACGGCTTGGCGGGTGATTTAGGGCATATTCTGGAGCAAAGCAGTGTAGGCGCTTGTCTGGTTTGGGATGAATTGCCGTTGTCTGATGCTGTGCTCAATTATATAAACGATACCGGCGATTGGTTTATGCCGCTTACTGCCGGTGATGATTATGAACTGTGCTTTACCGTAAGCCCCGAAAAAGCAGCACAGTTGCCGGACAATTGTAAAAAAATCGGCGTGATTGAATCCGCTCCAGGCTTACGCTTGAATAAATCGGGTAACATCCGGCCATTAAGGGTTAAAGGTTATGAGCATTTTTCTTAATACCCGACTGGGTAAAAATAAACTGACGCCCAGGCAGATTATGTCTGATCCTGTATTGTTTCTCGCTTTCGGCTTTGGCTCTGGCCTGGCAAAAAAAGCGCCCGGTACCTTTGGCACATTGGCGGCGGTCCCTCTTTACTGGGTGTTTGCCCAGACCGATTTACTGGCATATAGCCTGTTGACGCTGATTGTTATAGTGGTTGGCGTGCCGATATGCAAAATAGCGGCAGAAAAACTCGGGGAACATGATTTTGGCGGCATAGTCTGGGATGAAATTGCAGGTTACCTGATAACCATGTGGCTGGCGCCTTTTACCTGGCAAGCGATGATTGCAGGTTTTATCCTGTTCAGGATCTTCGATATTATCAAACCGTGGCCGATCAAATGGATCGATCAACAGGTACACGGCGGTTTGGGAATCATGCTCGACGATGTATTGGCCGCAGTGTTTGCTGGCGGATTGCTGCTGTTAGCCGTTGAGTGGGGCTGGATTTAGTTGTTCTATCCTGGACAATGCAGTTCGTAAGACGGTTTCGCGACAGCAAACCGTCACCACACTCAAAGCTATCGTGGATTGCCTATTGGCGAATCTACCTTAAGAATTTCGTTTGTCGAATTCAAGAAATAGAATTAGAATGCAAAGCAGCATTCCGGTTGCCGATTGTACGTTTGGTCTAGGAAGGCAACTCAGAGGTTATTCAAATGAGATATCCCTATAAACCCTTTTTAATCTCACTATTGCTGGTATTTGCAACAACCAGCTTCTACGCGTCGAGTGCCTCCGCCCACGGTGAAAAGTCGCAAGCCGCTTTCATGCGTATGCGTACTATTCATTGGTTTGACCTGAGCTGGTCAAAAGAAGAATTGGCAGTTAATGATACAATGACAATCTCTGGTAAATTCCATGTATTTAGTGGATGGCCTGAAACTGTTGATAAACCCGACGTTTCTTTCTTGAATATTGGTATTCCTGGGCCTGTATTTATTCGTGCAGGTTCTTGGATCGGCGGTCAATTAGTTCCACGTTCTGTTTCTTTGGAACTGGGTGAAACTTATGAGTTTAAAGTATTGTT
>JBAQEN010000060.1:0-3492 GCA_049286765.1 Methylococcaceae bacterium | reverse complement strand
CTTGAACACTGTACTGGATTGGGCTGCCAACCGACAGGATACACTTATTATAGTTACTGCGGATCATGAAACAGGCGGCTTTGGTTTTAGTTATTCAGCTGTCAATATCCCAAAACCTCATAAATTGCCAGGAGGTGCATTTGCTGACGGCGCTTTGTTTCAGCCCAACTTTAATTTTGGCAATCCTGAGGTATTGGACAAGCTGTGCGCACAACAACTGAGTTATCACGATATTTTTGCTCAATTTGATGCGCTCCCTAAAAATCAACATACGCCTTTAAAGCTGGCTGAATTGGTTAATCGATACACGGAATTCAAGATCATCGAGGCGCAAGCCATGAAAATCCTGACCACTGAAAATAATCCATTTTACCAAGCAGGTCATATTTCACTTGGTGAAAAAACAGTGCCGAAAATGGAGGTTAATGGTGCATTTTTTGTTTATCAGAAAGATAATCGTGAGAATTTATTAGCTCAGGCCGTGGCGAGCAGTCAGCAAGTGGTTTGGGCTACAGGGACGCATACCAGTACGCCGGTGTATGTTTTTGTAAACGGACCCGAGCTAACCATGCGACCCTTTGCAAAAATCCTGGATCATACGCAAGTGGGAAAATTGACAATTGATGCTTTGCATTGAAATGAAACTTTTATAACGAGAATAAGGGTTGGATGTGTCGGCTGCAAAAGGCGCATTGTTCGCGATTTATGCGCTTCATGCCTCAGTGAAGCCTATGGACTTAGGCGTTATCAATGGTGCGCGATACGCCCCCTGCAAAACTTTCACCTTTTACCTTTTGTCTCTAGTGTCATAATCTTGTCATAGTTCTTCCATAGAATCCCGACTCATATTTATTCACACAGTATGAGTACCGCTTGAACAAAACCGCCATCAAATTCGCATTGAGTCATTTTTCTGCTGCTATCTCTATCGTAGCGAGTGTTGTCTTAGTTAGTTCTGTCAATCTTTATAGTGCCGAGTTGAACCAACCGGAACACTTTAAGTTGGAAAGGTTTTTTCCTAGCGATGCCTTTCCTTCGGTTACCTTTGATGAAAGTATCATTGCCTCTCCGGTTCTGGATTTATCGCAAGGCAGGCCTCTGATAATTGTGCCTGTTTCAAATGGCATTATTGCTGCGCTGGATGGCGAAACCGGAGATTTGGACTGGCAAATCAGCGCACCGACGCCTGAAGGCCAACAGGCACAACTTATCTCAACACCGGCAAAGATAGGCAATAAGCTGGTCATTCTTTATCAATGCCTGGAAAAAGGTGTGCGTACCAGTCATCGTTTAGCGGTTATTGATCTGGCCAACAAACAATTGGACGAAACTTTTCCTGTGCTGGTGCTGTCCGCCGAAAAAACCGCAGCGGATGGTGTTAGAGCGGTAAAATTTAACCCCCCTACAGCTTTTTCTCATTCAGCGCTAAAACATGCAGTAAAACCGGGTTCAGAAATGGGCTATGTTTATGCTGCCTTCGGGAATTCAGGTGATGAACAGCCCTATCATGGCTGGCTCTTTGAAATTGATATGGATGTCTGGCATGTTTCCGGACAGAAATCTGGGCGCGAAACAGGAAAACCGGCAATAAGTAGTGTGCTGTTAACAACGCCGGAGACTGAATGTCCGGTAACAACAGAGTATGGTAATCAGGAGATGATTTGCGGCGGCGGTATCTGGACGCCTCCTGGGCTGCAAATTTATCCGTCTGGTGATGAGTTTGAATTATTTGTCCCCACCGGTAACGGACAAATTGATCTTGCCAGGCATGATTATGCCAATACGATTATGCGCTTAAAGCCGGGTCTGCAATTTGATTCGGGTTGTGATGAGGCAGTGTGTCTGAATTTTAATCCGGCTAATCCAGATGCAGCGTGTATGGCGTCCTGCAAGAATTTGTTTATTCCCCGTTTGGCAGAAAATAATTTGCCTTTAAAACCTGCCACAGGAGAGTGCGACAATAAAACTTTCTGGGAGTGTCTTGCCTGGATGGATTATGATTTGGGTGCCAGCGCGCCGGTTAAAGTTGACATGAATAGTGTTCATTCTGTTCTGGTACAACCGAGCAAGGATGGAGGTGTGTACTTAATTGACGCGAAGCATTTGGGAACTCAATATGACCGTCTGCAAATCATTGATGTTTGCGGAACGAAAGCCGATGAATGCAAATTTGGCTGGATGGGTATGATTGTTACTCAACCGGTGCTGGCTTCTATTGATGAAGACCCTGTTTTGGTAATTCCAGCGTTTGTCGCTGATAAAACCCATCCGGCAGGGTTAGTGGCGTTAAAAATCGTGCTGGAAGATGGCCTGCCAAAATTTAAACGCTTTTGGCAATTTCCTGATCCTTCAAGCCCAGAAACAGTGCAATCGTTCAGAAGCCATCCATCACTGCCTGCAATCACCACATTGACTAAGAATGGCGACGCCACAGTCTGGGTTGTAGACATCGGTAATCATGGAACACTTTATGGGGTTCGTGTAAAAGATGGCACATTGGTAGCCAAGCAAGCGTTGAAAGGGGCAGGGCGGCAGCTTTCAACGCCTTTAATTCACGGCAATAATCTTTATGTGGCCTCGATAATGCCAGGTACGAATAAAGCCATGATCGAGGCTTACCATATTGAGGCATTAAATGAGTAATAAGTAGGTCTGGATTTATGCCGACTATCTCAGGATAAGCAACAGGTTGTCATAAAAACATCGCAGAAATGTCATAAAAGAGTCATCATACTTTAACATCGTGTACTCAGAATAACCCTTTGATAGTTATCGAGGGCTGACTGCCATGTACAAACAAACTCACAAAAATGACGAGCTCAATATCTCCAGTATCCTCTATGCATCACTGACAATGGTTATGTTTAGCTTGCTGGTAGCCTGGATTGTCGAACTCCTGATGAAAGAATTGTTGCGCTTGGGATAAGCAGTTATTGAACCAGTATCGCATATAAGCTTTTCACGGCCACAAAATTAGCTTTGCTTTTAAACAGTTCAACGACTCTTTGCTCGAGTTTAAATAAATCAAGCCTGATTTTGATGTTTTCGAAAAATTCCTCATTTATTAAATGAAGTAAAGAACTAATCGTGGCTAACAAAAATCAGCTTGTCAGTAGCAAACCCTTGTTGTTTAGCCGTTTCAATTAATGTCTCTAGCGTCACTTTTGGCAGCTGTTTGGATCGGGATAATATCCAAAAATAGGATTTGTCTGGCCCTGTGATCATTGAATAGGCATAGTTTTCTTTGTCCAGTGCAATGATGTTATAGCCTCCATAAAACGGGCCGAAAAAGGATACTTTCAGTCTGCCTTTATCTGGCTTATCAATAAAATAGGCCTTGCCTTCAGCCTGCTTCCATACCCCTTTCTCCTGATTCCAGCCTTTGTTTAGCACATTGATGCCGCCGTCATTTCGTAATGAGTAAGTCGCTGAAATATTATTCAAGCCTCTTTCAAACCGGTGATCCAATCGAGCTATCTCGTACCATGTACC
>JBAQEN010000059.1:0-9988 GCA_049286765.1 Methylococcaceae bacterium | reverse complement strand
GTACGAATATTGGTCATTACCAGATTTAAAATCGCCCAATCCAGATTGCTGACTTCATAAGCGGCTTTGGCCGCATCCATGACCTGATAAAAAACCACGCCATCCACTGTAACCATTGCATTATCTTTGGTAATGACTTCCTGTGACGGCACATCCATTACCTGTTCCATCATAATCATCTTCCTGCCGATACGATCAATGATCGGCATAATAATATTTAAGCCCGGCGTTAACGTATTGGTATATTTACCAAAACGTTCAACTGTATACTCCATGCCCTGAGGGATGGACTTAACACTCATAAATACCAGCACGACAGCGAAAATAAATAATACTAAGACAAATACACCAAAGCCACCCATAAAGCCTCCTGATTTTTTTTATATTATTAAGCTCGAAGTGAGCTTTTTTTGACACAAGATGTGTCACCATCTTAAAACATCTAACTGCAATACATCACATTCTGCGGGTCACCCGAATAAAATCAACATAAACAATTCGGACTCTGAAAGCAATGCCGTTAAAATAATGCCGTGGAGTGTTGCAAACAGACATTCAGTTAATAATAATGTAAATTCATTCAAATAAAAGTTTAACAGGCAAATATAATGATACCCGGCGCTATTGACTTAGGAATAATAACAATACTTTTTTTCGTTTTAGGAATGATTAAGCCTCAGTGGCCCCTGTTCTTTATAAAAAACCCCAGCAGATTCATAATTGTTGTTGTAACAACCATTTTATTCATGGTCACTGCAACACTTTATGGTGAAGGCCTCAGACGCGCTAAATTGGAGCAAGCCACTAAGCCGCCAGCGCATCAAAGCACAGTTCCAGTCCCGGTTCCTGTGCCTGAAACACCGGTAACAAAATAAAATTTGGCCCTGCCAAGGCTATGTAAGGAGAACTTATGCTAAAAAAATTTTTACACTGGCTGCTGATTTTACTATTCAGGGTCGAAATTACTGGCCTGGATAACTTTAATAAAGCTGGAAAACGGGTTTTGATTATAGCTAATCACACCTCTTTTCTGGATCCCTTACTGCTAGGCGTATTTTTACCCGATTACATAACCTTTGCGATTAGTACGCAAATGTCTCAACGCTGGTGGTTGAAACCTTTCTTGAGATTATCGCGGGTATTTCCGATGGATCCTACGCATCCTATATCATTAAAGGATTTGATCCATTATCTTGAAAATGACACCAAGACCGTTATTTTCCCGGAAGGCCGAATTTCGGTTACCGGATCATTAATGAAAATTTATGATGGGACGGGCATGGTCGCCGACAAATCCAAAGCCGCCGTTTTGCCGGTGCGCATATCGGGCGCCCAATATACGCATTTTTCAAAACTGCACAGAATTGTCCGTTTACGATTATTTCCTAAAATTACCATTCAGATTTTACCGCCTGAGACTATTTCCGCTCCCAAAAATCTCAGGGGTAAAAACCGTCGTACGTTCTGTGGTCACCTTTTAGCGGATATTATGACTAAAATGATGTTTGTCACGAGTCCTTACAGACAAACCATTTTCACTAGCCTGCTTGAATCGCGCACGGTGCACGGAGGTCGACACAAGATTGTCGAAGACTTGGAACGTATCCCGTTGTCCTACAATGATTTAATCACGCGCAGTATTACTATCGGTGATAAATTAAAACATATAACTAGTAGCCACGAAAATGTGGGTATTTTTCTGCCCAATTCTACGAAAACCCTCATTACTATCCTGGGCTTGCAGTTGCATGGACGTGTTCCCGCGATGTTGAATTATTCAACGGGTTCCGCAGGTATGCTGTCTGCCTGTCAAACAGCGCAAGTGAAAACCGTGTTAACGTCAAGCCGTTTTATAGCACTGGGCAATTTAGTGGAAGAAGCCGACCAGTTAAGTAAACAATGTGTGTTAGTGTATCTGGAAGATTTGGCCAAAGACATTTCCGCGCTGAACAAATTTACCGCGCTGCTTAAAAACATAACTGCCGATTTTTGGTATAACCATAAAAAATGTAACCCTGACAGACCGGCGGTAATTTTATTCACCTCCGGCTCGGAAGGCGCACCCAAAGGCGTAGTCCTTTCCCATACCAATATTCTGGCTAACCTTAAACAACTGGAAGCCTGTATCAGTTTTAATGCCCGTGATATCGTCCTTAACTTTTTACCCATGTTTCATTCCTTTGGCTTTACCGTCGGTACCATACTACCCATTGTGAGTGGCATGAAAACCTTCTTTTATCCGACGCCCCTGCATTATAGCGTTATCTCTGAAATTGCTTATGAAATTCATGCCACCATCATGTTTGGCACCAATACCTTTTTAGCGGCTTACGCTAAAAAAGCCCACGCCTATGACTTTTATAATATGCGTTATGTGGTTGCAGGGGCGGAAAAGCTACATGAAAGCACCCGTCAGGTCTGGGCGGATAAGTTCGGAATTCGTATTTTGGAAGGTTATGGAGCCACCGAAACCTCACCAATAACTTCTGTTAACACCCCGCTTTATTACAAGGCGGGTACTGTCGGCCGCTTTATGCCCTGTATGGAATACAAACTGGAACCTGTCGAAGGAATTAATGATGGTGGGCAACTGCACGTCCGTGGCCCCAATATCATGCTGGGTTATCTGTTGGCCGACAACCCCGGCAAACTGGTTCCACCTGAATCCATTTATGGCAAGGGCTGGTATGACACCGGTGACATTGTTCATGTTGATGATGAAGGTTTCATCAGCATTCGCGGCCGTAGTAAACGTTTTGCCAAAGTCAGTGGCGAAATGGTCTCCTTAACCGCTGTAGAACAGCTGGCTATTAACGCTTGGCCGAATGCGCATCACGCTGCTATCAGCTTACCGGATGCAAAAAAAGGTGAACAAGTCATTCTGGTCACCACACAAAAACAGGCTGCCATTAATGAACTAATAGCGGCATCGCCAGGAGTTGCCCATATCAGCCTGCCCAAGAAAATTTTGATAGTGGATGCAATTCCAGTCATGGCGACCGGTAAAATCAATTATCCCGCGGTTACCGCATTGGCAAGCGCTAAACTTTAACATTTTTGGTTTATAGGACATATCCGGCATCCAGATTGAACGATAATGCAAGGTTAATCAGAATCAATCGGGGCAACAATAACATCCCAATACGGAAACTCGACGAGCGAATATAGAGGGGAACCCATTCGCCCTGGACGATTATATTCGCCCTATGCTCTGGTTAAAATTCAGGAAAATTATTTTAGCTAAATCCCAAGTGCTTAATTAAGCGGATAATTCACCGTAAATCAAAACATTAGAATTTAGCTATTCTTTAACCGAAGAGTATATGAGCATACTTTTGGATTCAATGATTTTTCTCTATATTCTACGTGTCTTATTAGTTATAAGAGGTTTCGAGTTAATTATTTATTGCACTGCCTTGATAACTGACATAAATTAATGCCAATAATTAAAATAATGGGGGGAGCTCATGTCTTTTGTTACGCCAGTCAACACAGAAAGAAGACAGCAGACTTGTAAACTAATAGCTGATTTACAAAAAGAAAGACAGGAAGTATGGTCTTTATATTGTCATGTCGCCGAGTTGAAGCCTTTTTCAGCCAATGATACGGTAAAAAACCTTTTGACCCGGTTTTCGCAATTGCTGGTTGATTATCTGTCTCTAGGCCATTTTGGTGTTTATGAACGTTTACTTGCAGGTACAGAGCGCCGGCAACGCGTTTTAACCGCCGCAAAAGAAATTTATCCGGAATTTACATCAATCACGGATGCAGCAATTTCATTTAATGATAAATATGAGAATATCGAAGAACTCAATTCCTTTGATGAACTGGAACAGGATTTATCGGCCTTAGGTGAACGACTTGCAAAAAGAATTGATTTGGAAGACCAACTCTGTGAGTTGATGCAGTAATAGAAAGTTGCTCACGTGTGTGCCAGACAGCAACCATTTTTTAAAGAAGCCTCTTGTTCAATAATCCGTTTTAAAGGCATCGCCATATCGTTTGTTTGCCTTTACATAGACGGCTGTTTAATCACATTGCATAAAAATAATTGCGATCAATGAAAAATAAACAGTAAGGTGGACGACCAGGTTTAACTTATTATCCAACATTACTCCAAAAAAGCCCTGATTGCAGAAACTCCCTGCCCCCCGGCATACCGCGCCCTATTCAAATCAGATTCAGCAAGACCTCCCAACGCATAAACTGGCAGATTAATTTGAGAAACCAATCTGGCGAATTGCTGCCATCCTAAGGGCACAGTTTCCGGATGCGTTTTAGTGGCTAACACGGGCGCTAAAACGGCAAAGTCCACACCTATTGTTTGCGCGTGCTGCAATTCCTGAAGATTATGGCATGATGCAGCAAGCCAGTGTGTTTGCTCCAATGTGCCGCGTTGGAACGCGAGTCGTCTGGTTAAAGACATTAAATCCCGGCTGGTTAAATGAATACCATCGACAGCAAAATCTTCTGCATTTTTAACAGCGGAATTGATTAATAACATAGCGCCTTGTTGTTTGCACAAGGGATAAGCCTGTTTAATAAACTTTTCTATCGTCTCGGGGGGCAATGTTTTTAACCGTACCTGTATCAGCTTAATGCCACGAGCCAATATTTTTTGCAGATTGACCAGTAACAGTGATTCATCGGCATCATCCAGAATTGCATAATAGGTCGGCAATCGGGCAGCGGTGATAATGGGCTGATTGGCAGCCGGGAATGCATGGTTTGTCAATTCGGCTGGATCGACCCATTTGAACGGCTGACCTTCACAGCTTTTAGCATCACCTGAAAAATGCTCCACTAAAAAAACATGCAGTTGCACCGTTAAATCGGGATATCGATGCTTAACGGTAATCAGCGGCGTTGCCGTTATTACTGTAATAGCAAGCTCTTCTTTGAGTTCCCTTGCCAAGGCCTGTTCAGCGGACTCCTCAGATTCAATCTTGCCGCCGGGAAATTCCCACAAGCCGCCTTGATGCAAGGATTCACCGCGAAGGGAAATTAAGACTTGTCCCACGGTGTTTTTTACTACACCAACGGCAACTTGCAGCAGTTTCATATCAGGGCAAACAGGTAAACAGAAGAGGGTAAGACGGCTATCTGTTCATATATCATTGTTGGTTTTTAAATCTCCTCTCCCTAGCCCTCTCCAGCAGGAGAGGGAACAAAAGCGCCGTTATTGAAGTGCGATGCGTATAAATCCGTAACAAATTGTATCATCCATATGTCATTTAGTGCTTTTAGTGCTTTCAAGTCCTGTATTCCGCATTGATTTTCACATAGTCATAAGAAAGATCACAGGTTAAAACTTCCTGGGAAGCATTGCCACGCCCCAGTTTAACCGTCACGGTGATTTCATCCCTGTTCATCACTTGTTGCCCTGCTTCTTCGGTGTAATCATCGGAGCGTCCGCCGTTTCTGACGATGCAGACGTCGTCTAGAAAAATCTGCACGTTTTCCAGCACCATGTTTTCTACTCCTGAGCGTCCTACGGCGGCAAGAATCCTTCCCCAGTTAGGGTCGCTGGCAAAAAATGCTGTTTTCACTAACGGCGAGTGAGCGATGGTTTTAGCTACGCGTACCGCTTCTTCCATCTGTAAAGCCTCTTTGACTACGATACGTATTAACTTGGTTGCGCCTTCGCCATCTCTGACAATGGCTTCTGCCAATTGTTTGCAAACAGTCATAAGGGCATCGGCAAAAATCGCATAATGCTCACTGTCCGCGGTAATTTCCGGTGCAGTTGAACATCCGCTCGCCATCACTACGCAGGCATCATTGGTCGAGGTGTCGCCGTCAACAGTAATCCGGTTAAACGATTGTTCAACGGCTGATGCCAAACAGTTTTGCAATAAAGCATGAGGAATTTTGGCATCGGTGGCGATAAAGCCCAGCATCGTCGCCATATTCGGCTGAATCATGCCTGCGCCTTTGGAAATGCCGCTAATCGTGACGGGCTGTCCTGCAATAGTGATCCTGTTAGAAACACCTTTAGGAAAAGTGTCTGTCGTCATAATCGCGCACGCGGCTTTATCCCAGTTATCCGGCGACAGATTTTTTATGGCCTCCGGTAAGGCTGCTGCGATTTTCTCTACCGGCAAGGGCTGTCCGATCACGCCGGTGGAAAATGGCAGTACCTGATTGGCTGCGCCACTGACCAGTTTCGCAAGACGGGCGCAGGACGTTAATGCATCCTGCATTCCCTGTTCGCCGGTTCCTGCGTTGGCATTGCCAGAGTTAATCAGCAACCAGCGTGGCTCGTGTACCAGATTGGCTTTTGCGACATGCACTGGCGCCGCACAAAAGGCATTTTGGGTAAAAACAGCCGCACAGGTAGAATTTTCAGCCATTTGAATCACTAAAATATCATCCTTGACTGTTTGCTTGATACCCGCACAGGCTGTGCCCAGCATTATTCCAGCTACATCAAGCATGTCCGGAAAACCGCACTGTCCTACCGCCATCAGTAACTCCTCGTTATGCCGTTATTGCTCGGTTTTGCTTCCATAAATAAGCCCCTTCAATTTTTTCGTATCTTTCGTGGTTCTTCATCTTAATTCGTTAAATTTTAAAAAATAGCAATACATTGTCTATTTTTTTTACTTTTACCTGCATCAGTTTGCATTGCATTTTTAACTCAGCTAATAGCTTCGGCTGTTCGCTGAGGGCAAACGGTAAAACAACCTCGACTTCAATCTGTCCATTTAAATAATGAATTCTGAAATCTTCTATCGATGTCCTAATATCTGCCAGATACCTGTCTAATAAAACCTGCACATCACCACGAGTTAGCGGCTTACTGCGCTCAAACTGCCCTTCATCATCTTCAGGATCAACATGCACGAGGACATCCATCACGTCATCAAAGCGTGCAATTAACTCATCTCTAACCGTATCGCCAATGCTATGGCCTTCTGAAACGGTGATACGCGGATCGACAACAATATGGGCATCAATCAACGCATCTTCGCCCATGTGCCGGGTTCGCAATAAATGAATGCCTTCAACACCATCAATGCCCATGATGGTGGTGCGAATTTCGGCAACCAGTTTGGGCGGCAAAGAGGTATCAACCAGTTCCTTAATGCTCTCAAGAACCAGGTTCAAGCCAATTTTTGCGATCATCAACGCAACAACAATGGCGGCAATTGCATCGGCCAAGGGATAACCTAACATAACGGCGCCTATACCGAATAACACCACCAACGACGAAATGGCATCACTGCGCTGATGCCACGCATTCGCGAGTAATAATTTAGAGCGGGTTTTTTTGGCGATACGTTTGGTGTAATGATACAGCCATTCATTGACTAAAATGGATACCGCTGCAATGCCCAAACCTAACACATTTGGCACTGGCAAATGTTCAGGATGCGCCATACGATTCATCACCGACCACGAAATTGCGCCGCCGATAGCAATCAAGCTGACACCTAAAATAACGGTTGCGATAGTTTCAAAACGACGATGTCCATAAGGATGCTCATAATCAGCTTCCCGGCTGCCCAATCTAACGGCAATAATGACTAAAAGGTCGCTCAGTAAATCCGATAACGAATGAACGCCATCGGCGATTAATGCCGCAGATTGTCCCAGAATGCCAAAACCGATTTTGATAAGTGTCTGAAAAACATTCACCGCAGCGCCGACGTAACTGGCTCGGGCTTTCAATTTGCCGATCCTTGACGTGTCAAGGATTTCAGCCATTACGCACCCACTTCCAGGAGAATAATATAGTCATGATCGCAGGATTTTGTTTCCAGCACCTTATGACCGTTAATACGACACCATGCCGGAATGTCCTGCATTACGCCCGGATCTGTACAAACAACCTCCAACTGATCACCAGCCTTGAGCTGTTTGACCTTATCCTGGGTTCGTATAACAGGCAACGGACAGAGTAAACGCCGCGCATTTAGGGTTTCTTTATTCATATTAAATCAGGTGCAAGATTAAAGATGTCAAGCGGTTTGAACCTTGAATCTCAAACATACCATTCCTCGCGAATCTCTTCTTTTTTTAAGGGTTTAACCTGAAGCCTCCGCTCTGAGCCATCTTTGTTCACGACATTCATTTCAACGTGTTCGGCATCTCGGCCCTGGCCGAAACGGGCTGTAATTTGTGCCGCCAAATACAAATCCTCCGCCGAAGGAGAACCGTCTATCAGCACTAAAGGTCCGCTGTGGCTCAAAGAATTCATACTGATAAATTCATTTTTATAGCCCTGCAAAAAACGTCCCTCGCCTTCTTCACGTGCCACTATTAATTTAAAATTCGGCTGTGGGCGGATATGCCGGCCCACTTTTAACAGCATAACATCATCCAGCCCATACTCTTTATTGCCCTGCGCTTGCCATAAATCGACCAGTTTAGCCGAATAATTTTTATCGGTTAAAAAACAGCAACCGCCCGCCGGTTGAGCGTAGTCATCGAAACCAAATTGCTCAGCCATCGCCATTTGCGGCTTGCGTGACCGTCCGGTAATATCATGCAGTTTTTCTCTATCAACCCAGCCTTCCCGTTCCGGCAACGTTGGCGGTAAATTCTTGGCACATAACGGGCGCAATAATAAATCATCAGCGCCGGATTCCCTAGCAACAACCGGCATTGTTGCTTTGCGTTGCGACATCGGTCGTTGGCCAATCACTTCACCGGTGATAATAAAGTCAAAATCATTTTCCACTATCCACTGCCTGGCTTTATTCACCATGAAAATTTTGCAATCCAGACAAGGATTCATGTGTGCGCCATAACCGTGCTTGGGATTAATCAGCACATTTTTATATTCCTCGATAACATCAACAATATGCAGCTTCATCCCCAGCTGTTCGGCAACCCACAAGGAATTATTACGCTTAGGTTTAGCCTTATCTTTATTTCTAATAGCATGAGTATGACCTTCCACACAAAAACCGGTAAAGAAGTTAATGCCTTCAACATGTACCCCCTGCTCCATCACTGTTTTTGCTGCGAGCATTGAATCCAGCCCCCCGGAAATCAATGCCACGGCTTTTCTTTGTTTACTCATAACACTCTGTGTATCTATAAAATATGAATATTATACGCATTTATTTTCTAATCCGGCTTCAACTTATCAGGCTGATTACTTAATCTAAACC
The DNA here is from genome assembly GCA_049286765.1 of Methylococcaceae bacterium. Classification (GTDB taxonomy): domain Bacteria; phylum Pseudomonadota; class Gammaproteobacteria; order Methylococcales; family Methylomonadaceae; genus JAGXGJ01. Next base: position 866 of record JBAQEN010000059.1, on the reverse strand, counting down.
AATTTATTCATACCATATATACAACTCCTATGGCATTTATAGATTATCTAAAAATTCGGGTTCGTAACGATGGCTCTGATCATTGAAATTTTATTGGATACACAACTGGTTCGCGATTTAATCCATAAAGGTGACATACGGCATCAAGAAGCCATGGAAAAATCAAAAAATGCCGGTGTGCAAACTTTTGCCAGCCATCTGCTCAAGCGGGTCAAAGAACGTGGCATTTCTCTTGAGGAGGCATTGCAAAACTCAGTCTCCCCCAATAATCTCAAATTGAAAATCTATCAGAGTACACGCTAGGCTCTGCTAAACCAGATATCTCGATTGATGCTGCAAAACATAATCAGATGGGTGGTTTATCGCTGCAAGCCATCGATGAAGATGAAAGTGAAACGGGAATTGCTCCAAATAAATAAGGCACAGTGATTCGTATAAAGTGAATTGACACAACGAACTCGTTATCATTTTCCCCGACCTCCCTATTGAAACCTGATAAAAAAACATTTTTACGCTATAATTGCCGACTTTTTATTGTCCATCGTTTACAGCCGTGTCGAGTATAAACAACGATTTATCAACTTTTCAGGGACTTATTTTGGCCCTGCAGGAATACTGGTCAAAACAAGGCTGTATTTTATTACAGCCTTTGGATCAGGAAGTAGGTGCGGGAACGTTCCATCCGGCTACTTTTTTACGCTCAATAGGTCCCGAGCCCTGGAACGCTGCCTACGTTCAGCCTTCCCGAAGGCCGACCGATGGCCGTTTTGGTGAAAACCCAAACCGTTTGCAGCATTATTACCAGTTTCAGGTCGTTTTAAAACCCTCACCGGATAATATTCAGGATCTTTATCTTGGCTCGTTGC
>JBAQEN010000058.1:0-4755 GCA_049286765.1 Methylococcaceae bacterium | reverse complement strand
GTTTTTTAAAGTTAAAGTTATTTATAGACGAAGTTTATCAGGTTTTTGTCAGCCTCAAAAATACCCAGGAGTAAAGGAATGGTAATTTTATAATATGAACACTTTGACTTGTGTTTTTATCCGCCTTCTGCGTTATATTAACAGTTACATAGCTTGCCAGAGCTAAGTTGATACGCCTCGGCAACTTGCTCCATGCGTCGCGCTAAAGCGCTTACTTTTGGTGTTCTACCTCGTGCATCCTTGCAGTCGTTGAATACGAATAAAAATCCTGCGTCAAAATGTCCTCGTTATTTCATTCCCATTCCTAAATGATTACTTCCGCTCTGTCGTTTTTAGCCGGACTATTGCTGGTTCAGCAATTTTCGGCATTGCCGGATAGTCAGTGGTTGATAGCCGGTAGCATCGTGGCAGGCATTATGGCATGGTTGCGCTATTGGCGAGGGCTATTTTTTGTAATGGGTGTGCTGTGGGCAATCGTATTTGCAATGCTTGCATTAGCTGACCGACTGCCTGAGCCGCTTGAAGGCATTGATATTCCTGTCAGAGGCATTATTGCCGGCCTGCCGGAACGGGATGAAAAACGAACTCGCTTTGATTTTATTGTTACTGATCCGGTTCAAAAACTGCCATCCAAATTAAGATTAAGCTGGTATTATCCCGATCAACAGATTAAGGCTGGTCAACACTGGTCAATTACGGTTAGGTTGAAACGCCCGCATGGCAGCCTGAATCCGGGCGGATTTGACTATGAACGCTGGTTATTTACCGAAGGTATTGGCGCAACCGGCTATGTGCGCCCTTATCCAAAACCGGTTTTATTGGGACGCGATTCAGCCTGGACCAGTATTTCTGTTTGGCGGCAAAGCATTACCGACCGCTTGTTTCAAACATTGAGTGACAGACCCAATATCGCGCTGATCAAGGCGCTGACTATTGGCGATGGCGGCAGTGTCACACAAAATCAATGGGAGGTTTTTCGTAAAACCGGAACGACTCATTTGGTTGTTATTTCCGGTTCACACATCGGCCTGGTTGCCGGCCTGGTTTATTTTTTAGCGCTTAAATTGTGGGCGAGAACAGGATTTTTAGCGTGGTCCCCTCAAAGAGTCGCCGCGGTTGCAGCAATGCTTGTCGCAGTTTTTTATGCAGGATTAGCGGGATTTTCAGTGCCTACACAACGGTCAGTGATAATGCTGGCAATTGTCATGTTCGCTATTTTCAACCAACGCAATATCCGCCCCTTTAATACCTTGGCAGTTGCCCTGTTTGCGGTATTGATAATTGATCCCCTGGCTGTGTTGGCTGCGGGTTTCTGGCTATCATTTCTCGCCGTCAGTATTATTGTTTATGCTATTGCCGGTCGTTTAGGCAAACCGGGTTATTTCATTGAAATAATAAAAATCAATTGGGCCACGTCGGTGGGCTTGTCTCCATTGTTGCTGTTCTTTTTCCAACAGGTTTCAGTGTGCTCGCCCCTGGCTAATTTTATTGCCGTGCCAATTATCAGTCTACTGGTTGTGCCATTGTCACTGTTATCAATGTTCTTGATGTTTATTTCGCCTTTCCTGGCAAGCAAGCTATTTTTTGTGGTTGACACTGTTTTGCAAGGTCTATGGTGGCTGTTGGCGCACTTGGCAGAACTGCCAGTAGCAACAATAAGTCACGCACAGCCCTCAGTCTGGGCGTTATTGTTTACCATACCCGGTATCTTACTGTTGCTTGCACCGGCGGGTATTCCAGCGCGATGGTTGAGTCTGGTGATGTTTTTACCTTTGGTTTTTACTGAATCGAAACAACCGGAAGCAGGCGACATCAATATGACATTGCTGGATGTTGGGCAAGGTTTGTCGGTGGTCGTGCAAACCGCCAATCATTGGCTGGTTTATGATACCGGAGCGAAATTTTCTGCCGAAAGCGATTTGGGACAGAGTGTGGTATTACCTTTTTTACGGCTGCAGGGTGTCGGCAAAATTGACAAATTAATCATCAGTCATGGCGATAATGATCATATCGGAGGCGCGGCTTCGTTAATGCGGGGCATACCGACAGAACAGGTGCTAACCAGTGTTCCGACGCTGTTAAGCGATTATTCACCCGTTAAATGTGAGGCAGGACAATCCTGGTTATGGGATAAAGTGAGGTTCACTCTATTGTCACCCCCACATGTGAACGCTTCAGAAAACGATAATTCTTGTGTGCTGAAAATTCAATCCGAATACGGCGCAGTTTTATTGACGGGTGATATAGAGGAAGCTGCGGAATCCTGGCTGGTTAAAAGTTACGGTAATCATTTACAGGCAGATGTGTTAATAGCGCCACATCATGGCAGCACGACGTCATCAACAGCCGGATTTTTGCAAGCTGTTCAACCTGAATATGTATTGATTCCTGCTGGTTATCGAAATCAATTCGGCCATCCTCACCCTGATGTTTTGTTGCGCTATCAACAAATAAAAGCGAAATGGTTAATTAGCGCCGACAGTGGCGCGATAACAGTTAGTATGTTTGATAGCGCATGGGTAGTTAAATCCCTGCGTGACACAGAAAGTAAATATTGGAATAATAAATGAAGGTTCAAAGTGGCAGGAACACTTCTAGCAACAAGTAGCTGTCTTGTTAAGTTTATATTAATACATACCCTACGAAAGCCCCAACACATCCTGCATATCATAAAGACCGTTTGGCTTATCCTTCAACCAAATTGCTGCCCTGACCGCACCATTGGCAAAGGTCATACGGCTGGTAGCCTTATGGGTAATCTCCACGCGTTCACCGTCATCGGCAAACATCACTGTATGTTCGCCAACAATATCACCTGCGCGTATCGTTGAAAAGCCAATGGTTTTTCTGTCACGTTCGCCGGTGTTACCTTCTCTGCCATAAACCGCGCAGTGTTTTAAGTCGCGCCCTAAGGTATCCGCAATCACTTCGCCCATGCGTAATGCTGTGCCAGAAGGGGCGTCAACTTTATGTCGATGATGGGCTTCTATGATTTCTATGTCAGTATAGTCGCCCATAATCTTGGCGGTCATTTCCAGTAATTTGAGCGACAGATTTACGCCTACACTCATATTGGGGGCAAGAACTATCGCCACGTCTTTAGCGGCATCTTTAATCACCGCTTTTTGTGTTTCATTGTAACCGGTTGTGCCGATGACTATTTTTTTATCCGCTTGACGGCATAATTCAATAAAAGCCATTGACGCATCGGGGCGGGTAAAATCAATCAGTACATCAAATTGGTCGATAACCGTCTTTAAATCATCAACTACGTTGATACCCAACATGCGAATGCCGGCCAGTTCACCGGCATCTTTGCCGACTGTGTCACTACCAGGACGTGCGACTGCAACGGCTAATGCAGTCTTATCAGTCAGAGCCGCCGCTTTAATCAAACATAGTCCCATTCGGCCGGATGCTCCAGATACTGCAATGCGCATCATCACTTATCCAGTTAGTTTATCAAAAAAGTTTTTTACGCTATCAGTCCAGGAATGCTCTTGAGGACTATGGTGTTTACCGCTGCCCGATAAGGATTCACCGAGTTGTTCGATCAGGGCTTTTTGTTCTTTGGTTAGTTGCACAGGTGTTTCTATTTGTACTTTACACAGCAAGTCACCCACTGCACCACCTCTAACTGGTTTAATACCTTTGCCGCGCAATCTGAACGTTTTTCCGGTTTGAGTTTCGGCTGGAATAGTCAGCTTTACTTTGCCATCCAACGTGGGTACTTCAATATCATCACCCAGACAGGCCGTAACAAAACTGATGGGGACTTCGCAGTATAAATTAGCGCCGTCACGGGTAAAGATTGCATGTTCTTTAACATGAATCTCAATATAAAGATCACCCGATGGTCCGCCACGCTCTCCAGCCTCGCCTTCTCCAGCCAGACGTATGCGATCACCGGTATCGACGCCTGCCGGGATTTTTGCGGATAAGGTTTTAGTTTCCTGAACTCGCCCTTGGCCATGACAGACGCGGCAAGGGTCTTTAATTTGTTTACCGGTTCCGCGGCATGTGGGGCAGGTCTGTTGTACAGAAAAGAAGCCTTGCTGCATCCTGACTTGACCATGACCGTGACAGGTTGAGCAAATAATCGGGCTTGAACCTTTTCTGGCTCCTGAACCCTTACATTCACTACAGCTAACCAGTACCGGGATACGGATTTTGGTTTCTGTGCCGGCAACGGCTTCTTCCAGCGTTAATTCCAGGTTATAGCGTAAATCAGAACCACGCTGAACATTGCTGCGCTGTCTGCCGCCACTGCCGAAAATATCGCCAAATACATCGCCGAAAATATCACTGAAGCCTTCTCCGCTAAAACCGCCAGGACGACCACCCATAGATGGATCAACGCCGGCATGGCCGAATTGGTCATAAGCCGAGCGTTTTTTAGGGTCTGATAAAACTTCGTAAGCTTCTTTTATTTGCTTGAATTTAACTTCAGCTGCTTCTGGATTGTCAGCGTTTCTATCGGGGTGATATTTCATCGCCAGACTGCGATAGCTTTTCTTAATTTCTGCATCGCTGGCGTTTTTATCGACATTGAGCAATTTGTAAAAATCTTCTTTTGATGCCATGTTTCAATCCGCTCCTGATGTTGCTCAGGAGTTAAAGCATTGCTGCGAGGTTACTATAAGCCGCGCACAATGAAGGCGCGGAATGACTTTGTGTTTAAATGTGCATGACAGATTAGCATAGTTTAATTTGACATTTTATACTGCGATGTTATTAACATCCGCCCACAAAAAA
>JBAQEN010000057.1:0-6131 GCA_049286765.1 Methylococcaceae bacterium | reverse complement strand
GGTTAACGGACTGGTACGATCCGGTGATGCGGCACTTGTTTCCGGAAGAGGCATTAAAGACTTCATTGATCGCTCAGGCCGCCATCCAGCCAGGCCAAAACATATTGGATATGGGTTGCGGTACCGGAACGCTTACCCTCCTGATTAAGCAAACCCAGCCGAAAGCTGCGGTATATGGATTTGACGTGGATCCTCAGGTGTTGGACGTTGCACGAAGGAAGGCCGAACAGGCGGGAGAGACCATCATCCTGCAACAGGGTACGGCGGCTTGTCTGCCCTATCAGGACGGAAGCTTCGATCACGTGTTCGCCAGCCTGATGCTGCATCACCTGAAGCGGCAAGATAAACGGCGGGCGCTCGGGGAAACATTCCGCGTGCTCAAGCCAGGTGGCGAACTGCATGTGGCGGATTTCGGCAAACCGCACGACCGGTCCATGTGGCTAATCTCGCTGGTGGTGCGCTGGGTTGAAGAGGTTCACGATAACATTCTGGGCCTATTGCCGGTTTTTATAGCGGAGGCCGGATTCCGTCTAGTGGAGGAGACCGCCCGTTTTCGCACAGTGACCGGCAACCTCGCTTTATACCGTGCCTGCAAACCAATGGGAGATGGTCTATGAAGCCATCGCCTGGGAGAAACATCATGAAATCTGCCTTGCTATGGGCTAGCTGGCGCCAGCGTGACGGGAGGTTGCGGACGCGCCTTCGTGGTTAATACCGGGATGGAGACAGAACTCGGCAATATCGCCAAGTTGCTGGAGACCGCCTAAAGCGGATAATGCCACCAAAAGATCATATCCTGTTACACAACTAGAAAAAATTAGCCATTCTTATTGCTGCTCGTTCAATCTCTATCAAATAATCGTTTTAATCGCTTTAGCCAAAAGCCTATCGAGCTTAATGCAGGATGTCGGGTGATCTATGCTATCTGTACTCCAGATGGTCTTGATTCCTGCCTGCAGGATATATGCTTCTGCATCACCGCAAAAAAGCGGATGCGTCACGGCGGCGTAGATGTCCTTGCTTCCAGCGGCTTGCAGCAGTTGGGTTGCCATACCAAGGGTTCTGCCGGTGCTGGCCATGTCGTCAATGATGATCACGGGTTTATTGTGGAAATTGTTGTCCGGCAGTGTTATTTCAATTTGTTTGTCACCCCGTCTTTCTTTATGGGCAATGCAATAGTCGAAACCGATTTTGTTGGCGATAGCGGCGACCCATTGTTCCGATTCACTATCGGGGCCTAATAGCATGGCGTATTCGAGTTTTTGTTTCAGGAAGCGTCCGATTTCATTGGCGGCGGTAAGGCTGATCGCGTTTTTTATCGGAATTGCCTGAGCCAGTTCCGATATGCGGTGCAAATGCGGGTCCACGGTCAGTACATCGTCAAAAAGGTCGGCAAGCATTTTGCCGATAATTCGCTGGCTTACGGCAACACCGGGCTGATTTGCAAAATCCTGACGCATATAGCATAAATATGGCGCTACCAGCGTGAGGCGTTGGGCGCCTAATTCCCGCGCTGTTGTAGCGCACAGTAATAATTCGATCAGCTTGTCGTTGGGTTGGTTGAGGCTGCGGCAAACGACAACGTGCTCGGGCAATGACGGCGGCAGGCGTATAAGGCTTTCGCTGTCGGGAAAATGATGCAGGGATACTTCGGCCAGCGGCGCATTAAGGCGGGCGGCGAGGCGCTGTGCTTGGCTTAAATAGTCGGGGAAGGCGAGTATCATCATGGGCTGGGATTGTTCCGGATTAAAAGGCAATCAGAGACTTAATAATTTGTTCTTCGGTACCTATGGCGTAGCCGCTATTGTGAGCGGCCAAATCCTGGGCGAATTTAAAATCGGCGGGGAACTCTGCATAAATGTGGTATAAAAGATCGCCTTTTTTTACCGGGCTTCCCACTTTTTTTAATAAATCGACACCTGCTCTTCTCATCATCGGCGCGCCGGCAAGTCGGGCAATTCTTGCCATTTGGAAGTTGTCGATACCTATGACTACTCCGTCGCAATCGGCAAAAACTTCATGACAAAGATTGCCGGGGTGCAGGTCAATCACTTTTGGCCCTTGCGCCTCAATCAGAGCATCCATTTTTTCTAAGGCGCGTCCTGAATCGAGTATGTCACGGGCAATCGCGTAGCCTTGGCCGCCGCGAACATCGGGATCAAATTCAATAACTCTGCCGGCCAGTTGCAATGATTTTTGGCGCAAATCGGCGGGCGCGTCAGGGTCATTTTGCAGCACCTGCATGATATCTCTGGCTTCCAGCACCGGACCTATGCCCCGGCCTATTGGTTGCCGGCCGTCGGTTATCATGACTTCCAGATGGATGTTTAGCCGGTCTCCGACAAATTCAAATAATTTACGCAAGGCCAGTGCCTGGCTCATGTGTCGCACTTTTGCCGTGGGGCCGACAGGGATATCAATAATCAGATGTGTGGAACCGGCGGCCAGTTTTTTAGACAGAATCGATGCTACCATTTGCCCCTGTGAATCAATGCCCAATGGACGTTCAACAGAAATCAGCATGTCATCGACCGGCGCAAGTCTGGCTGTCCCGCCCCAGGCCAGACAGCCGCGCTCCTGACGCACGATGTCGTGCAGTTGATCCGGTGTCAGATTGACTTCGGCCAACACTTCCATCGTATCGGCTGTGCCTGCCGGTGAGGTAATGGCGCGGCTGGATGTTTTGGGTATCAGCATGCCGTGTGCGGCAACGATAGGTACGACCAGCATGGAAGTGCGATTGCCGGGGATGCCGCCGATGCAATGCTTATCGGCTACCAGCGATTCATGCCAGTTCATGGTGTCGCCGGATTTCAGCATGGCCCTGGTAAGGAACAGCAGCTCGTCACGGTCAAGATTGTTTTGCCCGGTCGCAACCAAAAATGCCGCCATTTCCATTTTTGAATAACGGGTTTCAACAATATCGTTGGCTATACCGTTAAAGTCATCCTGATCGAGACGTTCACCATTGATTTTACGACGTACCGCATCCATCGATTTGGGAGGCTCAGCATGATTTACCGTAACCAGACAGCCTTCAGCGACATTGAGCTGCGTGAATGCCTGCTCGGACAGGCCTAATTCTCCGGGTTGAACAATGGAGACATCATCGACTACGTTAAGAACTGCGAGTACCCTGGAGCCATTGGTGCTGACCTGAATTTTAGAAAGCGCCTGGAAACCCTCGGCACGATAAACGCCGCATTCACGATTCATATAAGCGACGTTTTCATGATAGGTATCAATACCGATGCGGCGTATTTGCAGTGTGTCATTACTCATAGGCGGACTGGTGTTTAGGTGTGTGTGGGTGGCTGAATGCCGATGATGCGGTTTGATACTTATATTGTCAATATATCAGTTTTAAGACTTCAAGATTCTTCAATTCGCCCGGATCAATTTGAAGACCTTTTGTTAAATTCTCCATTTTTTGTTATTAATAGTCTCTCATAGTCGAATAATGACAAAATCCAAAAATCAACACGCGAAGAAAATAAGTTGCAAACAAAAATTATCGTTTTAACTCTCACATTATTTTTTATACTGGGCTGTTCTGTGATTACTCAAGAAACAAACAATGAAATAAATAGTAAAGTCAAAAAACTTCTGTCTGAGATGACGCTTGAAGAAAAAGTAGGGCAAATGACGCAAGTTGACTTCGCTGTCATCGGTTTTCCGGAGCAACTAAACGCTGATAATCCGATTGATCAGGCCAAGCTGGAAGATGCTGTATTAACACACCATGTGGGTTCCATTCTAAATACGCCTTACACCCCGAATAACAAGGCGCAATCCATTGAGACCTGGCGGAAAATGATGCAGACAGTGAAAACTGTTGCAGCAAAATCCAGATTAAAGATTCCGGTTATTTACGGGATTGATGCGATACATGGCGCGACTTACACGCAAAACTCGGTTTTGTTTCCGCAAGCCATTAACATGGCGGCTACCTTTAATCCGGAGTTGAGCTTCAAAGAAGGTGAAATTACCGCTAGGGAGCTACGAGTCTCCGGGCTGCAATGGAATTTTTCGCCGGTGCTGGATATTGGCCGTCAACCGCTTTGGCCGCGATTGTGGGAAACCTATGGGGAAGATGTTCATCTGGCTACGGTTTTAGGTACGTCTTTTATTAAAGGTCATCAAGGCGATGATTTTTCCGCGCCAAATAAAGCGCTTACTTGCTTGAAACATTATATGGGTTACAGTTTTCCGATTAACGGCAAAGACAGAACGCCTGCATGGCTTGGTGAAAGAATGCTTCGAGAATATTTTTTGCCCACATTTGAAGCAGGCGTGAAAGCCGGATCACCGACGATTATGGTTAATTCAGCTGAAGTTGACGGCATTCCGGGGCACGCCAACTATCATTATCTAACGACGATTTTACGCGGTGAGTTGGGTTTTAAAGGCTTCACCGTTTCCGACTGGGAGGACATCAAACGTCTTTATACCCGTGATAAATTGGCCGCTTCAGAAAAAGAGGCGGTAAAAATTGCGGTAATGGCAGGCATAGACATGAGTATGGTGCCCTTTGACTTTTCTTTTTATGAGTTGTTGCTTGAATTAGTCAAATCGGGAGAAGTGCCACTTTCCCGGATAGATGAAGCTGTATCCAGGATACTTACAGTAAAGTATCAGACCGGATTATTTGAACCGGAAAAGCCAATTTTGCCTGTTGAAGGCAATTTTTCAACCCCTGAGGCTATAGAGATAAATCGTCAGGCGGCCCGGGAATCGATTGTTCTTGCTAAAAATACCGATAACATTCTGCCGCTAAAAAAGGAATCCAATATTTTAGTGACAGGGCCTACGGCAAATTTGCTGAGTGTAATGAATGGCGGTTGGACGATAAGCTGGCAAGGCGATGAGGAAAGTTTATATCCTCAGGACAAATTAACGGTTTTTGAAGCCATACAACTTAAGTCTACCGGCAAAGTCACCTACGTTGGCGGCAATTCATTTGCCGACAAAATTGATATTCAAAAAGCCGTCGAGGAGGCTAAAAACCACGACATTATAGTGCTGTGTCTGGGTGAGAAACCTTATACCGAAACAGCGGGTAATATTGACTCATTAAATCTCGATCAAGCACAACTTGATCTTGCCAATGCGATGATTACAACCGGAAAGCCCGTCATTCTGGTCACATTAGGTGGTCGGCCTCGTATTATTACTGCAATTGCTGAACAGGTCCCGGGCGTTATTTTAGGCTTCCTGCCCGGCATGGAGGGCGGCGCAGCCATTGCCGATATTTTATACGGTGACTATAACCCCAATGGCAAACTGCCCATTTCCTATCCGAGAAATACCAACGGCATTACCCCGTATGATTACAAACCCATTGAATCGTTTGAGCAGAATACTTATAACCCGCTCTATCCCTTTGGTCATGGCTTAAGTTATACGGCCTTTCAAACCAGCGGTTTGAAGGTAGAAAAAGACAAAATCAACAGCGACGAAAATATCAATATTACAGTCAATGTTAAAAATACCGGGTCATTAAAAGGTAAGGAAACGGTTCTGCTTTATTTAAACGATGTCGCCGCTTCTGTAACCCGGCCTAACAAACAATTAAAGGCGTTTAAAAAAATCGAGCTTGATCCCGGTCAAAGTGAAAACTTAAGCTTTACGTTAACACCATATGATTTGTCTTTTATCGGAGTTGATCTTAAGCGGATTGTGGAGCCAGGTGATTTTAAAGTAATGGTCGGTGATGAAACCGTTCTGTTCTCTCTAACAAAATAATAGGAAAAGTTTAAATGGCTGATGTAACCGGCACAACACAAGCGTCTGCTAATTTAGCAGACGGCTACGATAAAAAGCCTCATTTGGGTTCATTAACCATTTTAACTTCGCTGTTTTTTATCTGGGGTTTTATAACCTGTTTGAATGATATTTTGATTCCTCATTTGAAATCTGTATTTACGCTGAATTACACGCAAGCGATGCTGGTTCAGTTTTGCTTCTTTACCGCTTATTTTGTTGTTTCTGTTCCAAGCGGTTATCTGGTTGAAAAAATTGATTACAAAGGCGGGATCATTGCCGGATTATCAATAGCGGGCATAGGCTGTTTGCTATTTTATCCGGCCGCAGGCCGGCATTCCTATCCTTTATTTTTAACTGCATTATTT
>JBAQEN010000056.1:0-4068 GCA_049286765.1 Methylococcaceae bacterium | reverse complement strand
CCCTTTGGGTGGCGTTCAAGCTGTCAGAAATCCGGTTTGAATTTCATGGGCTACTGAGCATTTTCGCCATCAATGCCCTGTTCGGCGTAGTGATGGTCTGGTTAGGTACATTAGTGGGGAATTGGTTATGGCAACTCAATCTATCACAATAGCACGGATTTATCTTCGGGAAGGTGAACATCTGCTCGCCAAGATCATCAAGCTTTTGCACGAGGAAGAGAAAGTCTCGGGTGTCACTGTACTACAAGGTGTTATGGGTTTTGGCCCAGACGGAAAGATTCGTACCAGCCATCTGTTAGACTTGAGCATGGACTTGCCCCTAATAATCGAGTTTTACGACTTACCTGAACGGGTTGAGAGCGTGATCAATCATCTTCAAATTAACATGGGTTTATCGCATGTCGTGAGTTGGTCGGCGACTAGTCATATCAGAAGCCTTAATTGACTCACCCAATTATCTAAAAAAGTAAACAACATGGCAAATTTCATCGAAAATATCGGCAAAGCCCTGCAAGAGCAGGCGATACCAGCGGCGCAGAAGCTCCAGACCATCGTTTCGGAGGTGATGGCCATGTTAGGCGAAAAGGTCAAAGAAATGGCCAGGGAAATCAACAAGCCCTCGCAACCCATCACGGGAGTGAAAGATTCCACAGACCGGGCGGAGAATCATATGTACAGTCCAGTGTCGACCGCTCTCGGAGATGAAACCGTTGCGGAAGTCAGGCGGCGGTTATCCGGCCAAACCACGGCTTTCGATTTCGTTGAATTGCTGTTTGTCACCGATGCTGATCACAGGCTGCAAGGTGTGGTGTCTTTGTCCAAACTTTTGGCGGCAACACCCAAGATGGCTATCAATGAACTGATGAACAGCAATATCACCAGCGTCACCCTTGCCGACCATCCGGAACAAGTGGCCGAGGTGGCGTTAACCCATCAAATACCAGCCGTGCCGGTGATGGATGATCAGGGATGCCTGCTCGGTGCCGTTCCCGCGCACACGGTATTCAAACTCATGCGGGAGAATCATATCCTGGATATGGATCGCTTGGTCGGAATATGGAGAAGCTCAGATCAAGCTTTGTCTGCTATTGAGGGAGACCCGCTACGCCGCGTGGTGGATCGTTTGCCCTGGTTGATCGTAGGGACCGTGGGTTGCGTATTGGCAACCGGACTCATGGCTACATTTGAAAGTACGTTGAGAACTGATTTAGCGGTCGCCTTTTTCATTCCCGGAATTGTGTATCTGGCCGATGCCATCGGAACTCAATCCGAAGCGATTGCGGTGCGGGGGCTTTCGTTCAGCAGTACGCCGATTGTGCAGTTGCTGAAAGGTGAGCTAAAAACAGGCTTGTACCTGGGCAGCACATTGGCACTGCTTGTTTTTCCGTTCATTTGGCTTGCGTTTAACGCATCGCTAGCGTTTGCGGTGTCGGTCGCCTTGATTTGCGCTAGCAGCATCGCCACTAGCATCGGCCTTTTGTTGCCTTCGATTCTGTCCCGATTGGGAAAAGACCCCGCTTACGGAAGTGGTCCGGTCGCCACGATTATTCAGGATTTGCTCAGCCTTCTGATCTATCTCAGTGTGGTGAGCCTACTGGTTTTTTGATAACGATTCGTTGGCTGGAAAATCCAATAGGGTGAATCTAAACAAACGACAGAAATGTTTCATAGGATTTTAGCGGTGAGAAGGCGAAAACTTCCGGTGTATTGCCGCGCTATTACTGCCATTGTTGCACTTTTCGATGAATACCGGAAATTCGAGCTTATTCGATTACAGTGGCAAATACTTGACCTGTTAAGCCTTGGTCAGGCATGCTTTTTATACCCGACATTTCCATGCTTGAATATGGCTATGGCCTTCGGATTTGCCCATCGCCGTGTCTTCGTCGAACGCCGGTTCGTCAGTCAACAATAAAGCTGTTGCCCAATCTACATCTAATAAAACTCGTCTTTACTGTCGCTGTAAAACATACAAGGAAACAAAAGTACCGTTGTTGATTTGCGATGTGTATATCAATCGTTAAGTTTGATATATTGGATTACTTGAGGCCGCCTTGTCCACCGGCTTCAACAGGCCGGAGTAAGGATTTAAAAACTTCAAGAGCTTGTTTTAAAGAATCAGCCGCGCCGGTTGTATTACCTTCCTTCGTTTGACGGCGGGCATTTGCGATGGCTCTGGAACCGCGTTGTTTTTTTGATTCAATAGAGCCGCCAAAGATGTCTTTAGAAGATTGCCCGGCGGCTTTAATATGCTCTTGAGCCATTTCCAACTCATTCGCATTGACTGCTTTCAGAGCCGCTTCAAGGTGTGTAATGGTATTGTCAATAGGTTCTGCCATACCTACTTGAGATATTGCCGCAACTGTACCATTAAAGTGGACCCCTCTGTCCAGACAAATTTTTACCGAGTTTAAGATAGAGTCCTGTTTACATTGCAGCTGAATAGCGCTGCCCCAATTCTTCTGCGGGGGATGATTTCTCCCTAGCGCCGCCAAATTTATCCACAATCTTCGCGCCGCCGCCAGTGGCTGTCTGATACACCACATCCGGCGTTGTATATCCCAATGATTGATGTAACCTTTCCTCGTTGTAAAACAGGAAGTAGTGCGTCAACCCCAGTAGTAAGTCAGGCATGTTTTCGTATTTATTCAAATACACATCTTCATATTTCACCGTTCGCCACAGCCGTTCGACAAAAATATTGTCCAATGCCCGACCTCGTCCGTCCATACTGATCGTAATGCCGTTCTTAATCAACACACCGGTAAAGCTATCGCTGGTAAACTGCGATCCCTGATCTGTATTGAAGATTTCCGGTACGCCGGAGTTTTTGATAGCTTCCTCCAGAGCGTCTACACAGAACCCTGCATCCATCGTGTTAGATAACCGCCATGACAGCACTTTGCGACTGTACCAGTCGATGATTGCGACCAGGTAGACAAATCCGTGCAGCAGCCGGATGTAGGTAATATCGGTACTCCACACCTGATTTGGACGGATGATATCCACGCCCCGCAACAGGTACGGATAAAGCTTGTGCTGCGGATGTGGTTTGCTGGTATTGGGGCCAGGCGCCATCCCCGCCAAGCCCAACTTTTGCATCAAGCGCTGCACCCGCTTGCGATTGACTGCGTAGCCGCATCCACATAAGTATTTCGTCATGCGACGGGTGCCATAAAACGGGTGCCGCGTGTATTCTTCATCCAGCTGATGCAACAAAATAGTCTCAAGCTCGTCCACTTCTTTCTGTGGGCGCTTTTTGTGGTCATACACGACCGAGCGCGTCACCGCGAGAAGCTTGCATTGCGTGGATATCGCAAGCGCCTCGGCCTGATCTATCCATTTCTGCCGCTCTTCTACAGGCTGATCCCAGACTTTTTTTTAAGCCAGTCCAATTCCATGTTAAGTTGCCCAATCTTGGCGTACAGTCTGTCTGGGTCACTCTGGGCATTGACCGGTTTAGGCCCACGCTTCCCTTCAAATAGACTGCCTGCATTCTCAAGCAATTCCTTTTTCCATTGATTCACTTGGGTCGGATGGACTCCGTACTCCTGAGCGATCTCATTGATCGTCTTCATGCCCTTAACCGCTGCCAATGCAACCTTGGCTTTTTGTGCACCTGTAAAAATCTTCCGTTTGCTTTCGCTCATTGTCTGCCTCTTTTTTCACGACAGGGCATATCTTAAACTATTGTCCGGATTTCGGGGTCCACTTTACCATTATCTGAACGGGCAGGCAAATTAACTATAACCCCGATTTCTAATGGGCCGCTACAAATCGAAGGTAATCTTGAAGTATCTTCCGGAACCGGCAGAACTATTAATCGAGTTAAGAAAACTTGGATTTGCCGATGCGGTTCTTCGCAAAACAAACCCTATTGTGACGGAACTCATCGAAAAATCGGTTTTACAACCTAAACAATCGAGCGCCAATTTCTGTTTATATAGATGAAAATAAAAAAACCGCAGCGCCCAAGCGCAGCGGGGCAACGTAAAAAGTCATGCCTGCTGTTTACAGTTTTAAAATAAATTGCTCGCTTCAGATCGGCCAAAAGCAGCCATTCTGACT
>JBAQEN010000055.1:0-11612 GCA_049286765.1 Methylococcaceae bacterium | reverse complement strand
CATATAAATTATTCCCTGTGACATTAATTTCTTACGATAAGGCCGATCCGATTCTGAATACATTAGACTTTCTCCTGCTTTTTTACTTTCGCTGAACGACGATATAGAGTCTAATTATAGTGTGCTGGTATGCATTTATTTATTTATTTTTCCTTCAAGGTACAACTATTTATATACCTGCTTTCAACATTTCCAACCAGCACCATTCAGGTATCTTCATTCTTGGAAGTCTCCTTAAGTAACGCTGTCTTCCGTTTAAGGTTTAACTTTGCAAGCGCTTTTTGAACCTTGTGATTTATGCTTTGCGCATTAATAATAGCGAAATATGGAATGGTACATCCTGCCAGTATGCAGAGCAGCAATACAGCTATGCTAAGCCGAGTCCAATCGACTGGATAAACATCGGCTCTGACCGGTTCGCTGATGCCGGGAATGCTCGGCAAATCTCCATCGCCTCCATCAACCTTTAATTGCGCTTTCATGCCTTTTTCCATATGCTGAGGCACTTCGCAATGGACGAGATAGGTTTTTTTCAGGCTGGGCATAATCAGGGATGCTTTTAATTCCCCCTCGCCATAAAGTTCCAAATGAAACATACCTTCGGGGTATAAATAACCCGGCAAACCATGAATCATCAGTTGATGGCGTATCTGGTCATCATTGATAAAGGTGATGTTGATTTTGGCGCAGGGTTTGACATCCCACTCTTGCTGGTCAAAGGCAAACATAAGGCCGGTGAATTTCAGCGCGTGTTTTTGGCCGGCATGTATGGTTATATCCACATTTTCCGAAATTTTCGCACAGTCGCGGGGAAGGTTGTCGCTATTGGCATTCATGATCATGCCTTTTTCATCCATCAACATGCCGCCGTGATTCATCGCTGAAGCCGATTCGATAACGCTCAGCATCGTTAAGCCAATTAATAATGCTTTCATTACTTTTGTTTCCGTCTATTGGCCAAAATTATAAAAACAAGCAGGCCGATAATTAAACCCATGACCAGACCAAAAGTAATGATTTGCAAATAATTCGGCGCGATTAATCCGGCGTCGCCCAGTAAGGGTGCAAAATCGCCAAAACCCCACACCGCCACTTTTTTGGCATAGTAATCTTTACTAAATACCTGATCGAATAATTCATCGTGCATTTTCGGCATGCCTTGCTCGTCGAGTAAGGACTTGTAGGCAAGGATTGCGATATTGCCGCCTGGCTCCATGCCATCGGTGGTGGTTCCCGTAGGCACATGGTCATGAAACATCCACAGCCCCGGACCATAACTGTTCAAGCCATTATTTTTGGTTTGCAGAAGCACATC
Source organism: Methylococcaceae bacterium (assembly GCA_049286765.1). Classification (GTDB taxonomy): domain Bacteria; phylum Pseudomonadota; class Gammaproteobacteria; order Methylococcales; family Methylomonadaceae; genus JAGXGJ01. The sequence goes on along the minus strand of JBAQEN010000055.1, from coordinate 10,297 downwards.
AGTTCGCTGCGCCGGGGCGATGTCAAAAACATCGCGTGTCACTTGCATTCCGGCGGGCTGGTCAACACCATCCAAAGCAATAACGGTTGCTTTATGCCCATGGATATGAAGCGCTACAGAAGAGCGTTGTAAGTTGGCAATATGCAATTTAATGTCTTCATTTTCATCGGCGATAACCATTGCGTCACGCAGCGTATAGGGGAATGAGCGGCCATTCAGCATGAAGTAATTTTCAAACGATTCAGTCATGTTATAGTCGCGACTCATTCGTTGTGCGATTAATCTAGGGTCATTGGCATTCTGGATGATTTGCGCCAATTTTTTATCGACGGACTGATAATGTAAATCATATTCCTGGCTGTAGGATTTTTTTACTGCAGCCGATGGATGGCGCACTTGCCCTGCGCCGATATTGAAGGTTTGCACCCAGTTATCAGGCTGATTTTCTTCAACAATAAACATCCCGCTTAAACCCATCATCAAATGCTGTGCGGTTTGCACGTGGCAATGATAAAGCATGGTTCCAGCATGTCTGGGCTGTATTTCATAGGTATGGCTTTTTCCGGGAAAAATCGCATGTTCTTCCATACCATCATTATCTTCGCCCTTGGAGGTAAGCCATGGATGATCCACACCATGAAGGTGAATGGTATGGGGTAAATAATGCGTGTTTTCCAATGTGATATAAACCTTGTCGCCTTGCTCAACGCGAATCACCGGCGAGGGAGCGCGCAACAATGGATTGGCTACCACCGAATTAAAGTTTTTAAGCGCCATGCCGCGCGATTTGGGTGCATAAACCCAAAGTCCCGGCTGAATCCCGGGAGCAATATCAAAGGTATTAATTAAAAATTCGCCATCCGGACTCGCACCATTGAGTTCGACAACCTCCAGTTTGATATGAATAACATCAGGATCTCCATCATTATCCAGATCGTCTGCCAGAGTTAACGCATCTTGCGCCAGATTAGTCTGCATCAGCGTCGCCATCGACACATTGTTTGTGCCTTTGACCGACGTTGCAATGTCATAAGGATTATCAGGTTCGCATGACGGGGCTGCATCAATTGCAACACCCTCAATAACTTGCGCAGGGCGCCAGTCAGGGTGCTCATTAGAACAGGGTTTTTCAATGCTGCCAGTATCTCCTGAGCGGTTATAAACGGTCCCTGGTGATACAATACCTGCCTTCTGTTGTAAGGCAGGTGCAACAAAAACGGCGATGGTGATTAATACAGTGATAAGTAATATCAAGAATACATATTGTCTTTGGCTCATAGTCCGATAAACTAATTTTAGAATTACCTTTATTGTAAAGGGCTGGTTGGGTAAAACCTAGATGCGTTTTTAAAAACTGAAAAGTGGGCGAAGATAAGGTAGTTGGTCGGGAAGGAGTTTTTGTGTATCAGTTAATATCGCATACCTGATAGGCTTAATTTGTTTTTAATGTCGGTTATTATAAGATAATAACTTAAAAATATTGTAATTACATTAAATAACATGAGTTTATTATCATTAATTCAATGAGTTGCATGCCCCCTTAATGGTTTCCACAAAAAACCAAAATACATCTGAATGTTTTATGTGGTATTTTTTAGCCTTGTGTCGTATTTATTGTATGAATTCAAGAGGTGTTTTAAATGACTAAAATAATTTGATTCGATTATCCTTTTGTCAATTTTTACTTTATTCCGTTCCCCAGACTTTTGCCAATTATGCTAAAACTTAATTTTTTTCTGGCTCTGGGCTATTTTTTAGGCGGCTACCTTGGCACACTGATAGCCATCCCTCCCAGCCATGCCAGTTCTATTTGGCCGGCTGCGGGTGTTGCACTGGCGGGTGTTATCGCCTATGGCAAAAATGTGATACCCGGAATTTGGTTAGGTGCTTTTTTTACTCAAGTTTACACGTTTTCGGACATCACCAATCTGCAAAATATCCCTACCTCGATAGTTATCGGCGGTATCGTCAGTGCAGCCGCTACAGCTCAAGCAGTACTAGGCGCCTGGCTGATCAAACGTTATATCGGCGCAAACAACGCCTTGATCGATGATAATAGCATTTTGCGTTTTTTTGCTTTGGGTGGTCCGCTTAGCTGCCTGATTTCCGCGTCTATCGGCATAACAACGCTCTATCTGGAAGGTATTATTTACCCGGAAAATTTAGCTTTCAGTTGGATAACCTGGTGGGTGGGCGATGTTATCGGAGTACTGATTTTTACGCCTTTCTTGCTGTGTTTTATCGGTACCCCCCGCACCCAATGGCGACTGCGGATCAAGCCAGTTGCCTTGCCATTGACTGTACTTTCACTGTTAGTGGCCGCCTTATTTCAACTAGGCAAAACTCAGGAACAGACGCGAATAAGTGCTATTTTTGAAGAGCGCACCAATTTACTGCACAATGCCTTGCAAAATGAATTAAGCCGCCACATCGAACTTAACCTGTTTTTAAAAGCGTTTTTTGACAGCTCGATCGATGTTACGCCCAAGGATTTTAAAATATTTACCCACAGCGTACTTGGCAAGCATAAAGGCTTATTGGCATTAGAATGGATACCGCGCATTACTGCCGGCAATCGATCCTTTTATGAACAGCTTTTGGGGCCTGGTTTTATTATCCGGATGCCTGATGGTAAACAAGGAATGATGCCGGTTCCGCCCGGCAGCGAACATTTCCCTATTGCTTATATTGAGCCTTTTCAAGGCAATGAACGTGCTTTTGGATTCGATGTCAGCACTAATCCGGTGGCTTACCAGGCTATTCAAATGGCACGGGACACCGGGGCAACGATAGTCACTGACAGAATCAATCTGGTACAAGACCCGGAAAAGCGTCCAGGTGCGGTAATTTATTCGCCGGTTTATCAGCCGCATCAGACTCTAAACACGCTGGAGCAACGCCGCCAATATTTGCTGGGCTTTGTTGCCAGCGTTTTACTGACCGGCAATGAAGTCAACGAAGTTAAAAGCCATTTCGGTAATCTCCAGGTTCTGTTAAAAATTACCGACAAGGAGGTCGAACTGTTTAATGAAACAGCCGAGGCGTCAATGCTGAAACTGGATTTCCCGGTATTGGAAAAAACCCTCCGCCTGCCGTTTGCTAATCGCATCTGGACTGTAACCTATCGAGCAGCGCCACAGTTTTATCAAACGCAGATTTCCTGGAATATCTGGTGGTTGATTTTAGGCGGTTTTCTGCTTACCGGACTGACAGGCTTAGGACTGCTCATGTTAACGGGACGAACTATGCAAACCGAAGACATAGTCAAAATCCGTACACAAGAATTGGAAAAAGAAATTGACAGGCGCAAGAAAATCATACATCAGCGCAATGATCACAATAGAGTGTTGCAAGCCATCGCCAGTCCAGTACTTTTGTCCGACATTCTCGAACTGATCGTAAATACCGCAGAACAAAACTATCCAGACTGCTTATGCTCAATTCTGCTGCTTGATGAAGGTGGAAAACATCTACATACGGGCGCCGCACCCAATTTGCCTGAATTTTATAAACAGGCTATAGATGGGATAACCATTGGTGAGGGTGTTGGCAGTTGTGGCACTGCCGCCTATAAGGGACAGCGTGTTATTATTGAGAACATTTATCAGCATCCCTATTGCCGGGATTTTGTTGTGCTGGCGAAGCAGGCAGGGCTGTCAGCCTGTTGGTCAGAGCCTATTTTCTCTGCAACGCGACGAGTGTTAGGCACATTTACCGTTTATCATCGGACTCCCAATTACCCCGGCACTGAATTATTGACTCAGATCAACGAACTCGCTCAACTGGCCAGTATTGCCATTGAAAGAAAACTTTCAGAAGAAAAAATTACCCATTTAGCTTTTTTTGATGCGCTAACCAATTTACCCAATCGTCGTTTTTTTATGGCAAATCTGGAAAAAGCGTTATCCAGCGACATACGTCATAAAACCAATAGCGCGCTTTTATATCTGGATCTGGATCATTTTAAGGTATTGAATGATTCTCTTGGGCACGATATTGGTGATGAACTCCTGATACAAGTCGCTAATCGGCTGAAACAATGTGTCCGGGATGAGGATACCGTTGCCCGTTTAGGTGGTGATGAATTCGTATTATTGCTAAACAGTAGGGAAATTTCCCAGGACAAGATGCTGGAATATGCCTTAACGATGGCGGATCGGGTGCAAAAAACCTTACTGACGCCATACCAGCTCAAGGAACATATCCACCATATCACGTCCAGCATTGGTATTACTTTAATGCCATATCCCGACATCACTCCTGGCGAACTTTTAAAACAAGCCGACACCGCGATGTACCACGCCAAAAACCGGGGCCGTAACACCATTAGCTTTTATAACGACGATATGCAGCGCCGCGCCGATCAGCGGTTAATGCTTGAAGAAGATTTACGCGTGGCTTTGACTCAGCAACAATTTTCTTTGCACTATCAGCCGCAATTTGATGCTACTCACCAACTTATTGGTGCTGAAGCCTTATTGCGTTGGCAACACCCCAAAAAAGGCATAATTTTCCCTGTCGACTTTATCCATGTCGCTGAAGAAACTGGCCTAATTCTGTTAATTGGTGATTGGGTGATAAGAGAGGCCTGTAGACAATCACTCAAATGGCCAAGCTTGCCGCGGCTGGCAGTCAACATCAGTTCCAAGCAATTCCGCCAACCCAAATTTTGTCAGAAAATTGCTGCAATCCTGGCCGAATTCGAAATCGCTACGCCACGGTTGACTCTGGAAATCACTGAAAATAGTCTCATTGAAGATATTGATGAGACTGTAAAAAATTTGCAGGAATTGCAAAGCCTCGGTTTCGCAATTTCTATTGGCAATTTTGGCACAAGCTATTGTTCACCAGCCTATCTGAAACGGCTCCCGCTCAATCAGCTCAAAATTGATCAAAGCTTTATCCGCGACATTTTTCGCGATTCAAATAATGCAGCGATTGTTGAAACAATCATTGTCATGGCCAAGCATTTAGGATTATCAGTAATCGCCGAAGGCGTGGAAACCGCTGAACAAATGCAATTTTTGCTTGACAGAAACTGCAAAGGTTACCAAGGCCACCTGTTTAGCTGTTCTTTAACAGAAGCTGAGTTTGCTCGCCAGTTTATTACAAAATGAGGGGGTTAGTTATTACCGGTTTAATTTTGTTTACGTTTCCGCCAGATGAGAAGTCCTGTGCTGATTAACAACAACGGTATAATAATTAAAAAACCAAAACTAATAGCCGTCAGCGCCGTTTGCGTAAGTTGCAGGCTTTTATCGGATGCGGTTTTCACCGGAATGTCGATAAACCGGTCATCATGGATAAGCCAATTGACCATTCTTAACCCAAAATCCAGGTTACCGACATTACCAATATAGGCATTGGCTAAAAAGTCGCCGTCACCGGCAACAACAATACGTTGTTGAGTTTTTTCATTGACCATTCTGGTCAATACATAGGCAAAAGCTAAGGGGCCTCGTTTTTCGTGACTACCGGCATTAAAACGTATTTTGCCCTCTATCGCCCCGGTTTCTGTCCATGACTGAATTGAACTACTCAATAATGGCTCGGCTTTAAATGTGCCTGCTTGGTCAATTTCAAGCGCGGCAACAACAGGATAAAGGGTAATAGTCTGAAAGCCCTTGGTAATAGCATGTTGAGGGTATTCGCTGGCAAGTACAAAGCTCGGATCGTTGACGCCATAAAGTTTGGAGTTACTGTCAACGATAGAGCCTCTAAGTTGCTGAATACCCAAGTGTTGTAGCAAAACCGCCAGGTTTTGGTTGTCAGGATCGGTTAGTACCAACAGATTACCGCCGCGATGAATATAGCGCTTGATAATATCCCATTCACCCGCTAGCAATGGCACGGCTGGAGCAGTCATCACCAGCAAGGCGGAATTATCGGGAATGGCAGGCATCTTTGCTAGGTTAATGATTTGCGCCTTGATTTTGCGGCGTGATAATTCCTTGCCGAACTGACCCAAATCAAAATTGGCTTGCGCCTCAGGCGAGCGTTCTCCATGGCCGGTCAGGAATGTTACCCAGCGTTCATTCGCGTTGGCAAGTTGCAACAGGGCATTGGTAAGGGAAGATTCATCGATGAAGCTTAGTTTTTCTGTGCGGCCCTGATAGTCAATAAGGATAACACCTTCTGTTCCTATATTTAATTCACGGGCCTTTTCAGGCTGAGTATCAGGATCTATAAATGTCAGGGTCAGATTTGATTGATACCTGCGATAGCGATCCACTAGCTGGGCAATCTGCGATCTTATCGGCAAGCCCTTTTTTATAAACGCAGTGATGTGTATTTTATCGGGCAGTGATATAAGTAATTTTTGCGATGCTTGCGATAGGGTGTTGCTGCTATTGCCGGTAATGTCTATTTGCACACTATGGCGTGTACTTAACCACGCCAGTGTGCCGATCAGGCACAAAAAAAGCGCTGTAACGAGTGCATTTTTTAAGCGCAGTTGTTGATAAATACGTGGCGATAATTTCATTTTTGCAAGCGTCCGTTTTCCAGACTGCGGATGCTGAGCACGATGAATGTGCCAGTAAACAGCAAAAAATAGCCAACATCGACAGAACTAATCAGACCGCTTTGCAGGTTCTGGAAATGTCTTAGGATCGATATATATTCAAACAGTTCGCTGCGCTGGTCCTTGATGCCAGCTGTCCAATCCAGGATCCATAGCGATAATAAAATACCGAAAGTCCCGATGGCTGCAACGGTTGGATGACCGGCAACGCAGGACATATACAGACCCGTAGCAACAAACGCAGTGACCAGTAGCAGTAAAGCCAGCAGGTTGGCGAATAACTTGCCGGTATCAAGTACGCCGCCAGTCAATAAGGACAACGGCATCAGGGTAATGAGAAAACTCATCAGTAACAACAAACCAAGGATACCCAAATACTTGCCGACAATAATATCGACATTGGAAATGGGTGCGGACAGCAAAAGAGATAGGGTTTTGTTCCTGCGCTCCTCGCAGATAACACGCATGGTTAATAAAGGCGTCACCAGTAAAAAAATGATGGCCGCATTGCCAAACAACGGCGTCACGACAATATCTGTCAAGCCCGGCGCATTATCAACTGTGGCTAATTTGGGCTGAATTATGTTGAAAGTTTCAAGCTGCGTTAAAAATATATAGGCCAGAATACATTGCAAGATAGCCAATACAGTCCACGCCAGCGGCGATAAAAAAAGAGTTTTGAACTCACGTGAGGCAATCGTTAATATCATGCTTCTAAATCGCTGTTTTGGGTCAAGGCAATAAAAATATCTTCCATTGATCTTTTAACAGGCGTTAATTCCTGCAGCTCCCATCCGGCGGCAATAATCGTCTCCACTATTTGTTTGCCAGGGTTGTCAGCCATGCTGTGATGGATTCTTATTTGGTTTTGTCTTATGTTATCTATAGAAATAACACCGGGAATGGCCAATAAAATGCTTGTATCAGGTATCATTCTGGTGGTCACTTGAATGCTGCCGGTATTCATGGATTGATTCAGTCCGGAAACGCTTTCACTTAATATCAACTTTCCCTGATGAATAATCTGCACATGTGAACAGGATTCCTGTACTTCGCTTAGAATATGTGTGGACAAAATAACACCGTGATCCTGTCCTAATTCACGTATTAGGGCGCGAATTTCCCTGATCTGTATTGGATCGAGGCCTACAGTGGGTTCATCGAGAATAATGACTTCGGGATTGTGCAAGATAGCCTGGGCTATACCAACACGTTGTTGAAAACCTTTGGACAGATTGGCGATCAACCGGCCAGAAACCTCCGCTAAACCGCAACGTTCTTTTGCTTTATCAATCGCATAAGCTATGGAATTTTTAGCCACACCATGCAATTGAGCGCAATAGTGTAAAAACTCCTGTACGCTTAATCCTTTATAAAGCGGCGGCGTATCCGGCAAATAGCCAAGACTGCGTTTAGCCTTGTTGGGTTGATCCAGCAGATCAAAACCGTTGATTTTGATTTCACCGGCACTGGGTGCGAGATTACCGCACAGTATTTGCATAGTGGTGGTTTTACCTGCGCCATTAGGGCCAAGAAAGCCCAGAACTTCACCTTTAGCCAAAGTAAAGCTGACATCATTAACTGCACAATGTTTGCCGTAATAACGATAAAGATGTTCGACAGTTATGAGGTTTGCCATATTGGCGGCTAAACCTGTTTCAGCAGGTTTTGTAATTCAGTTTGAATTTTTTTTCGGAAAAAAAGAAACTTCCAACGGGCGCCTCCACATTGCTTCCACAATATGGCTGAACGTATTCCCGCCAGCAAACAAGCGCGTATTTTATTGGCAATATCGGGTCTCGATAAATACGCCTGTTCACCATTAACCATGATTCTTGGTTGCAGCGTGCTGATTGTACCCTGATAAATTTCACCAAGATTAGCCAAAACATTTTCATGCAGCAGACCAAAATGTTCACTCTGCGCTTGAGCTTTAGTGATACCTGTTTGTATGGATTTAAGCAGATCCTTGCGGCTCGATAACTGATTTTCGAGAAAAACCAGAGAAGCTGAATAACGCGCCTGCTCAGGATTGACAATCTTATAGCCAGTCATTTGCTCGTTAAGCTGTTTCAGCCCCAGTTTTATTCCGGCCAGGCTGCCATAAATATCAATAACACTATCTGAATCTATTTTTAACACACTGCCAATGCTAGCCTCCATTGCTGTAGAGTCGGCTGTCCCCGTAGTAGCCAATTGTTGTACCAGCGCCGCCGCCTGAGCAATACCGGCAAGGGCAATAGTTTGGTTAGTGATAGTGTTTAATTGCATAAATTACGATTACGGGTGAGTTAAGTTATTATCGTACCAAGAATGAACTCCGCTGTTCAAGTTGTTCAATGGATACTGTCCAGTGAATGCCTGGTTATGATTAGCGTACAAGGTAAGATAGCTCAGTATTTAAATCGAACTTGTGCAGCACCGTGTTGTATCATGATTACCGGCTATTAGTAAAATATGATATAAAGTTCACACTTAAAGCTACCAAGTTGTTAACGCCGGACCGTTTATCGTTTAGCCGTTCGTAGCAAGCCCTATCGCTTATATCGCTAGAAATTTACTAAATAACAAGGAGAAAGAAATGATTGAATCTGTAGTATTAACAGTTACCGGCATGAAATGCGGCGGTTGTGAATCAACTGTAACGGGTAAACTTGAAGCAATTAACGGTGTGGTGTCAGTTAAAGCATCATTTAAAGATAAGGAAGTCGGTGTTGAATTTGATGCTGAAAAAACCAGCTTGGATGCAATCAAAAATGCTATTACTGAAGCGGGCTTCACGGTAACTGACTAATCTATCACACGGTGAACTTATGAAGACAGAAGAAACTTCTGAAGGGCTAAGGCTTTCCATTTTAGGCATGCGTTGCGCAGGTTGCGTAAGCGCTGTTGAAGGCGCATTGGCCGCGGTTGATGGTGTTACTTCAGTCAGCGTCAATTTTGCCGATCATTCTGCGATGGTTAGAGGTGATGCTGATTCTGAAGCTTTAAAACAGGCTGTTAAAGAGGCCGGTTATGATGCTGCCATTATGGAAGGATTGGAAGATCCCTCAGAGCAGGAAGAACAGGAGTTGCAACGGTACCGAAAACTGATGAAAAAAGCGGCTGTCGCCGGGATTTTTGGCGCCTTGCTCATGTTATCTGAAAACTTAAACTGGCTTCCGGAAATCGGCTCAGCGACTGGACAGTGGCTTTGGCCGGAAATCGCGCTTATTACCTTAAGTATACTGGTCTATTCAGGCTGGCATTTTTATAGCGGTGCAATCAAGTCGCTAAAGCTGGGTCAGGCCAATATGGACACATTGATTGCCTTGGGCACAGGTTCGGCCTGGTTTTATTCCTGCATAGTCATTGATTATTCCGATACTCTGCCTTCATTAGCGAAACATGCTTATTTTGAAGCCGCCGTCGTTATTCTTGCGTTTATCAACCTCGGAACCGGGCTGGAAACGCTGGCCAGGGGTAAAACGTCCAGCGCCATTCGCCAGTTAATCGGTTTACAGCCTCGTACTGCCCGTGTGGTTCGAAATGGCGAAGAAATAGATATTCCAATCGAACAGGTGGGTTTGGGAGAAATACTGCGGGTCAGGCCAGGTGAAAAGATTGCGGTTGATGGCGTATTACTGGAGGGACATTCCACACTGGATGAGTCCATGTTGACCGGCGAACCGATACCGGTAGAAAAAATAGTCGGTTCTCAAGTGGTAGCAGGCACGATGAATCAGACCGGTAGTTTTCTGTTTAAGGCAACCCGCATAGGGCGTGATACCGCTT
>JBAQEN010000054.1:0-2165 GCA_049286765.1 Methylococcaceae bacterium | reverse complement strand
GGATTGACCATAAAGCTCTCCGGCAACACTAATTGTTGCTTCAGCTGCTCTGCTGAAAGTCGCTGTGGAGCGCAACATATCCCTCAATGTAATGTACCAGATTTTCCCGATTTTTTCCCAGGCAAATCCACCGACTTCCATCGCAGCCAGGTAAAAAGCATGATTTGGAATTCCGGAGTTAATATGCACGCCGCCTCCATCCTGCGCTCCCGTGTATCGATTGCTGTAGAGTGCGGGTTGAGGATCTCTACCTAACATTGGATCATCGTATGCAGTTCCCGGCGCCTTTAATGAGCGAAGTGCTACTCCATTCACCCCTGATGTAAGTAATCCGGCCCCAATTAGCCAATCGGCTTGATCTGCGGTCTGGTTAAGTGATCGCTGTTTTACCAGGCTTCCAAATACATCAGCGAATGATTCATTTAATGCCCCCGATTCTCCCTCATAAACTAAGCCAGCTTCATACTGGACTACGCCATGAGTTAATTCATGTCCGATTACATCAATCGCTATCGTAAAGCGGTTAAACAGGCGGCCATCGCCATCACCGTAAACCATTTGATTGCCATTCCAAAAGGCGTTGTCATATTGGACGCCGTAGTGGACGGTTGAGTCCATACGCAGCCCTCGGTCATCAATAGAGTTGCGTTCAAAAACATCGTGATATAGATCATAGGTGGCTCCCGCACCATCATAGGCTTCATTAACAGCGACATCTCTACTTTTCCGCCCGCCTTCACTCCTAACCAGTCTGCCGGGGAGCCTTTCAGCTTTCCGGGCATCATAGACAGTGCGACGTTTTTCACCTGTGGAAGGCGCAAGTGCAAGGTTACCTATAATTTCACGTCTACCTCGAAATTGCTCTGATCTCCTCATGGTTTCCATAACCCAGGCACGCATTTTTTCATCGCCATGTTTAATAATATGATCGGACATGTGGGGAGGGAGGATGCAACAAATAGGGCAGATATGAGAACTTTCTTTTATATGAGATTTTGTTCTTGTTGTTTTATTTTGGCTAGATACCATGATCATCTCCTTAACATTTTGTTCAAAAATCGATTGCTCCAGAACCGCCATTATTACTACATCAAAAAACAATATATGTCAATGTTGATAAAGAAAATCAAGTGGGGCGGACGGTTAGCACCACCTGTGTTTATATGTTGTGGTGATAGCATTAACGACATTGTCCAATGACAAACTTGCTTGATCCCACGAGCGGAAATAATTAGCTGTAATTACATCAGGACTCTAAAAGGGCGCGCTTAAGATGAGTGCGCCGGAAAAAGACATAAAAATGTGCGATTACAAGGAATAACAGTCGTTAATAGAAAAAGAGGTATTGATGACGCAATGTATTTGGAGGTCAGCAATTTTGCCGATGTAGAGCTGGAAGTATATGTCTATGAACTGCGCAAGTACTTGGTATAAGCGAGGTTTGCTCTAAACAAAAAACCCAGCGGTTAAGCTGGGTTTTTTGGCCTTGCAGCGTATTCTATTTAAAGTTCAATAGAAGTTGAAACTTTTTGTTTAGAACCATCTGGATCATCCATACAGCCAGATAAGCCAACGATCATTAATGCCATAGCTAAAAGTGCTAAAACTTTTTTCATAAAAATATCCTCCAAAGGGGTTTAAATTATTTTACTTATTGTGCGCCAATTTATAAAAGCACAAGTAATTTATATCATGACTCGAATAGTGATGCAATAACAAAAGTGCTTTGGCTGTCTGAAAAATTTATAGCGAATTGATATTACCGGGTAAATCGTATGAAATTTGGCCGTTTGTCCATTTTACTGTACCGATGGTAATCCATGGTGCTGAAAAATTTTGGTGCAATTGATTATAAACCCAGTAATTTGGTGCATTTATTTTCTTTAGCTTTATATGAAACAACGTGTTATCAAGATTTAAACCGGATTTTTTACCCCAGAATGCAGTAACTTTCATGATGAATTTTTGTAAACGTGCATTATTAATGGTGGGAGTTACAGCGATATTAGCCCACATGGAGTGAACCCGTCCCCAGTTTGGAGCAAGCAATCGCCCTTCCATGTTTACGAACGGTAGCCAGCGTTCAATACCGGTCTGATCTGTATAGGTGATTGCCAGAATCCGGTCGTAGCCGGCAAAATGGTCATGAAGGTAAAGTGCATGTG
>JBAQEN010000053.1:0-2433 GCA_049286765.1 Methylococcaceae bacterium | reverse complement strand
GGTAAGGGCATAATACAAACTCAAGACCTTACGTTAAACCCTAAATTGCATTACGCTCCAATACCGGTTGATCCAGCAATCGGGATAACCATGCTTCGGAAGCTTTATGATTGATTTTCAGCAAACTATTTGGAAAAAAACCAAACACTAAAATTAACAATGCGGGTATACACAACAAAGCCAGTTCACGCGGTCGTAAATCCTGAGTTTGATTTACGGCGGTTTGAGTAATAGGACCCAAAAACGCCCGGCGGGTAAAAGATAGCATATAAGCGGCGCTCAGCACTGCACCTGCCAGCGCTGTAATTCCAAGACTGGGATGAGCCGTTAATGCGCCAATAATCAACAAAAATTCGGCGGGAAAACCGTTAGTACCTGGCACTCCGATACTGGCCAGTGCGAACAGAAAATAAAAACTGGTTAAACGCGGCATTACTTTGGCCAAACCGCCCAGGTGTATGGCTTCGGTACTCCCTAATCGATGTTGAATAAAGCCGGCAACCAGCATCAGGGAACTGGCAACCAAAGTAAAATTGAACAGCTGAAAAATCGCGCCCTGAATACCCTGCATATTCAAGGATGCAACACCGATAATCACCAGGCCGACGTGACTGATACTGGCGTAAGCCAGCAAACGGCGCAAATTGGTTTGTTGCAAGGCAATCAGCGCGCCATAAATAAGGGTAATAGCACCTAAAATGCCCAGTATCCAACTGTATTCAACAGCAGCAGACGGAGCTAAAGGTATCGTAAAGCGCAGTATGCCGTAGACGCCGAGCTTCAGTCCGATTATTAGGGCTGTTATTTGCGTGGGTCCCTCCATAGCGGCAGTAGGCAACCAGGTATGAAAAGGTATCAATGGCGCTTTAACGGCAAAACCGGACAGGAGCAATATAAAAATTATAGCTTGCAAGCTATCCGGCAACTGCGTTTCCAAAAGTACCGGTAAGCTGAATGATAGATTCTGAGGAATAGCGCCGTCCACATCAACAGCATGATTAATAGCCAGTATGATAATGGCAAATAATAAAGGTACGCCGCCAAACAACATAAACAGGGTGTATTTCATCGCTGCACTGCGCCTTTTTGGACCTATGCCCCATAAGCCGATCAAAAAGAAGATAGGCGGCAAAGTCAGTTCCCAGAATAAAAAGAACAGCACCGTATCCAGCGCCGAAAATACGCCGATGGTGACCCCCTCCAGCGCCAGTAACAAAGCAAAATGAAATCGGTGCAGGTGTTGTACTGAATTCCAGGAGGCTATAATAGCCATCAGCGTTAATAGGGCTGACATCGGCAAAAATAATACCGAAATGCCATCGATACCGATCAGAAACTCGATATTCAGGCTGGGTATCCAGGCATATTGTTCGACCAGTTGAAAATTGTTACCATTAGCGACATCAAACAATAGCACCACACTTATCGTCAGAATCAGTTCAAGACCGGCAATCGCCAGTGCGATCATTTTAGCCAGTTTTATGTTGCCGGTAACCCCGGTTGCAATTGCACCCAATAAAGGCAACAGAATAACAAGACTTAGCAGCGGAAAATTCATTGTTGCCAGGCTTCCTAATTCATCATTCATATAGATGGTCCTTGGTACCGTTATTGTCGATTGGTTCTATCAAAGTGCCTGATTGCTCAGTACCGTGCATGGGATAATGCTCGCCTATATTGGTCGCTTCCTGGTCTATAAAATCCAGCCATGGCGTTGTGTAAAAGCCGGTAACAATAAGTAATGAGCAAATCGCCAAGGTAATAATGCGTTCTTGTCTGACAGGATGATGGGTACTGCTATAAGGTTGATGCACACGCTTGGGCGTTGCGATAAATATCTGTTGAAAAGCGCGCAGCAGGAAAGCCGCGGCAAGCACGTTACCTATCAAAATGGCAATTGCCATCAGCCAACCGTCTTCCTCAATAACACCTTCAATGAGCAGATGCGCAGCATCATAACCGGGTGTGCCGGGCATGGCCATAGTGCTTAGGGCCGAGATCAGGAACAGCAGAGCTATCGCGGAATTGGTATCAAACAGTCCGCCCAGGCGCGGGATAAACGCGGTACGCGTTCGCTCATAAATCAAACCGACACTGAATAACATGCCCGCTGCCGCAAGACCATAAGCAATAGAGAGTAAGAGACTGCCTTCCAGTCCGTATTCGTTAAAGCAGAAAATACCGATGACCAGCATTCCCGTTTGACTGACAACGGCAAAAGCCAGCAACCTGCGAATATTGATTTGCATCAGTGCCAGTAACGCGCCGTAAAAAATACTGATCAGACTCAAGGTTAATACAAATCCGGCCCATTGTTCAGCGACTCCTGGCACCATCGGCAAAATAAAACGAATCACGCCATAAATACCCAGCTTCAGGCCGACCATAAAGAGGGCGGCACTTGCGACCGTGCCTTGCTCCGCAAGTAACGGC
>JBAQEN010000052.1:0-5924 GCA_049286765.1 Methylococcaceae bacterium | reverse complement strand
GTTAAAAATCATACTATCAGTTTTAGCGGCAGTGATATTGTTGATGGTAATTGCCGTCTATACCGCGCCATTTTTTATAAATCCGAATGAATTTAAACCAGAGATTGCCGCCACCGTTAAAGAAAGAACTGGCCGGGATTTGACATTGGAAGGCGAATTAAAATTATCGATTTTCCCATGGCTCGGCATTGCGACAGGAAAAATGGTTCTGGGCAATGCAGCCGGCTTTCAAGATCAGCCCTTTGCAACACTCGAAGAAAGCAACATTAAGTTCAAGTTATTGCCGTTATTAACAAAAAAAATTGAAGTTAGCCGCATAGTCTTGAAAGGGCTGGCTCTGAACCTTGCAAAAAACCCGCAAGGCGTTAGTAACTGGGACGATTTAACAGCATCAGGGGCTGCAAAAACCACAGCCCCGCCGTCAATTGTTAACAACAGCAAACAGGACGAAACCGATGCACTGGCGTTTTTCGCTATCGGGGGCATTGCGCTAGAGAATGCCCGGATTAACTGGGATGATCAGCAATCCGGAAAACATCTGGTTGTAAAAGACATTAATCTGAATACCGACAAATTTACCTTTAATGAGCCTTTCGATGCAGATCTTTCTCTGGTTCTGGTTAATGCCGAAACTAAACTGACTGAATCCATCAAACTAAAAACCGCATTAACGGTTAATGAAAAAATCGATACTTTTGTGTTAAACCATAGTGAACTGCAAACGACAACAGAAGGCGAAAACATACCCGGCAAGTCGCTAACTACCGTACTAACCGCCGCAGATATGGCACTGGACATAAGCAATCAAACGGTTAAAGCATCCGGATTAAAGCTCCAGTCAGGGGATATAACGCTACTCGCCGAAATTACCGGAAACGATATTAATGACAAGCCTTCTTTTCAAGGCCCGGTTAGCATTGCATCTTTCAGTCCGGTTAAGGTCATGAAGCAACTGTCCATCGCAACTCCGGTTACGCAGGATGCTAATGCCTTGAGTAAATTGGCGATAAACTTTAACCTGCTAACGACAGAAAATTCGGTTGAGCTGCAAAATCTGGCGATGATACTGGATGATACTAAAATTAATGGCTCAGCCAGTATTAAAGACTTTGTTCTGCCTGTTGTTGTATTTAATTTAGCGATTGATACGATTGATGCAGACCAGTATTTAAGACCTGTCGCCGACAAGTCTTCCAGGCCGATAACAAGCCCCGCAGTCGCAATAGCTGTGGCTGCTTCTGCTTTGCCTGTGGAGACATTAAGAAAATTGAATATTGATGGTCAATTAGCGCTGGGTAAACTTAAAATCAGCGATTTGATTATGCAGGACATGCAATTAAACTTAAGCGCGAAAAATGGCATAGTGACAACACGGCAATCGGTTAGGCAGTTTTATCAAGGCTCATATACCGGTAATCTCAGCATGGATATGCGCAACAAAAATCCGGCTCTTGCAGTAAACGAAAAAATTACCCATGTTCAACTTGAGCCCTTACTTAAAGATTTTAAGGGGGCGGCCCGAATCAGTGGCATTTTAGACGCATCGACACAACTGCAAGGACAAGGTAATACGAGTGACGAACTCAAATCCTCACTTGACGGCCAATTAGATTTTCTGCTTAAAAATAGTGTGGTTAAAGGCTTTAATCTGCAAAAAATGATCGATAGCAGCAAGGCATTAATTAACGGGACTGCCTTACCCGTAGATGCCAAAAATGACCAAAGCCTATTTTCTGAAATAAGCGGCACGGCGACAATAAACAACAACGTCATCGAAAACAACAACCTGATTGCCAAATCCTCGAAACTACACGCCAGCGGCAAAGGTAATGCAAATCTTGCAACTGAGAAACTGGATTATAAAATAAGTGCCAAACTTTTGAAGAAGGAAGCAATCGCCACCGAACCGGAACAAGTCCATGACATGCCTGTCACTATTATAGTCGGCGGTACGTTCGACAAACCGACTTATACACTCGATGTAGCGGCGCTATTAACGGAAAAAAATAAAGCTAAAATAGAAAAACTGGTGGATAAAAACAAAGATAAAATTAATAAATTTGCGGACAAACTCGATAAAAAATTGGGGCCAGGCGCCGGCGATTTATTAAAAGGCTTATTTAAAAAACACTAGATTACTATGATGGGGACGGCTTTAGTCGCCTACGGCGAATGAATTCGCCGCTACAGTATTGCAACGCTCCTTTATGAATCCGTCAGACTTCCAACAACGAATCCTCGCCTGGTTCGATCAACAGGGTCGAAAAGATTTGCCCTGGCAACAAACTAAAACGCCTTATCGCGTATGGCTGTCTGAAACAATGCTGCAACAAACGCAGGTTGCAACCGTTATCCCGTACTTTAATGCATTCGTAGAAAATTTCGCGACTATAGAATGTCTGGCGCAAGCGCCAATTGATGAGGTTTTACAGTTATGGTCAGGTTTAGGCTATTATGCCAGAGCTAGAAATCTGCATAAGACCGCACAGCTTATAGTTGAACAGGGTCGCTTTCCTGATACGCTGGATGAACTTGTCGCCTTACCCGGCATAGGCGTTTCTACAGCAGGCGCCATATTGAGTATTGCCTTTGGCAAAAGTCATCCCATACTGGATGGTAATGTAAAAAGAGTGCTTTGCCGATTTAAAGCAGTTTCCGGCTGGCCAGGAAATAGCCAGGTCAACAAAGCATTATGGGCTATAAGCGCTCACCTGACACCGGTAGATCGTGTAGCAGACTATACACAGGCGATGATGGACTTGGGCGCAACAATTTGTAACCGTAGTAAACCCGTCTGCGAAAAATGCCCGCTTGAGAACCATTGTTTGGCCAGAATGACCGGGGCTGTATCCTTGTTGCCAACGCCGAAACCGGCCAAAAGCTTGCCGGTCAAACAACTTGTATTTTTATTACTGGGCAATCATCTCAACCAGATTTTACTGGAAAAAAGGCCGCCCACAGGCATCTGGGGCGGCTTATGGAGCCTGCCGGAATTTGACAGTATTGAAGCTGTGCACAACTGGTGTTTGTCAAATAATATGCGTATCGCCGATATGCAAACACTGGCTACCCGCCGCCATACATTTTCGCATTACCATTTGGATTACACGCCGGTTCGTATTCAAACGAAAAACCCTATGAATAGTGTGATGGAAACAAACCAAACTGTCTGGTATAAAGCTGAACAAATTAAAACTCTAGGCTTGGCGGCACCTATCAAACTGCTGTTACAACAATATACACGCGAGAATGAAAATGACTAGACTGGTAAAGTGCGTAAAATTAGGCATAGAAGCGGAAGGCCTTGATGAGCCGCCTTTTCCTGGGCCCAAGGGTCAGGAAATATTTGAAAAAATATCCAAGCAGGCTTGGAAAGAATGGCTAAGCAGGCAAACCATGCTTATTAATGAAAATAAATTAGCCAGTTTCGACCCCAAAGCCCGAGCCTTTCTTGCGGAAGAAAGAAACAAATTTCTATTTGAAGGCAACAACGAAATGCCACAGGGCTATGTACCACCAAAATCCTGATTGTAGAATTTTCCAGTGAAAGTTATTTACCTATGTACTTGCATTGCAACGCGATTTTTTAAGTAATAGCCTGCTCAGGGCTAGCGTGAATAAGTCAGTCTTGGCTTGGCTGAAGTATATTGCAAATTAAGAGGCGCTTATAGCGCTATACCTGTACTTGTGACTATAAATTTTGACCGGCATCAATGTTGCGTGGAGCGATAGATATCGTGGATACGGTAGCCTAAAAATAAAAATGAATCAGCCAATTAAGATAGAGTAGAGTATTGAATTTTATACTGATTAATACAATACCAGTTTATACCGCATGGGGTTAATCAACTTTCATTGCTGAATATAGCTAATTCGCATAGAATTCAAAAGCAAGATTTTGGGCAGTCGTTAACCTGGCTGCGTGTGTCACAACGAGAGGAGAGTATAAATGTCTGAAACAATGAAAATTGTAATAGCTATTATGGGGGTTTTTGTAGTCGGTTTTATTATGGTCGGCTTAAGTAAGGAGGAGCCGTCTGATGCACAAAAGGAGGCTGCATCAACGATAAGAAACTATGTTGCAATACAAACCATGGCTAATCAAAAATGTCCGCAGGCGATAAAAAATGAAACTGGAGAACAGGTATTTTTCCCTTCAGAAACAAAAAGTGATAAGGAGACTTACATCACACTGATCTGGGTGGGTGAAAATGTTAAAACAGGTGGGTTCAAAAAGGCTTCGTGTACTTTACACGCCGCTTTAGGTGGAATCTCTGAGCTTATCATTGATGATAAGGTCATCATAAAGAAAAAAATCTAGGTTATTATTTACCTTCTGATTGGGTCATGCAGATTTTGCATGACTTTAATCAGGACCTTTTCTACCTAATCTTGCAAGTTCGTCTCTCCATTTTATGTAACTATGTACATGCTTTTTGCGATAATCCCTTGGTATCCGATTTTCAATTAAACTGTAAACATTTATTTCTGCGAATATACAATTATAAAAATATCGCCCGGTTTGAAATTTGGCATAATCCATGAAGCGCCGCAGCTAGACTGTGTTCAATCCGGGCTGTGTTTTCACAATCGCAAACTTAAGCAATCAAAGCAATAGAAAAGCAAGATCATGAATCATCATGCTAAAACAACAAACAAGTAATTTTTATGACAAAAAGAATGATTAAAGGAGTATTAAAAACATGGAAAGAAGACCGGGGATTTGGCTTCATCAAGCCGGATGCTGGTGGAAAGGATGTTTTTATACATATCTCGGCATTAAAAGGGGTGAGTCGCAGACCCATAACCGGTGATGTAATTTATTACCAGATCGCAAAAGATAATCGAGGCAAATATAAAGCCATCAATGCGCAAATTGAAGGCGCAGGCTTAATGGAAAATATTACAGGAGATATGCTGAATAATGAATCTAGTAAAAAAGGTGTTATTGCGATCACACTTGGTTTGTTAATTATCATCGCTATTGCCGGGTTTATCTATATTCGTTGGGCCCGTTAACTAGAACGGTCAATCGCTGTAATCACTTACTATCTAGTGGGGACGATTGAAGTGTCCCCACTTTGCAGATAAAGCAGCCTTATTTCATTAAATGCTGTTCTTCGAATTACACAGGTTTTATCAAAATCATCAGTTTTCAGTAAATGGGACCTCTATTAATTCAATTTTGAAAAATTGGCTCTTATAAATTTCAATGACTTAGATTCAACAATATTATGAAAAAAGCAATTTTTAGAGGCTCCCTAAATAATATTAATGCGGCTTTAAAGAGATTAATGATGCTGAGTTATAAAATTTTTATTGGTTTTATTGAGTAGCGTGCGGCAGAGATTTAGCCGAACCTAAACAGATCAGTTTAACTAAACGTTAAAATCAAAGAGTCACTTGATTTAATCCACTCTGCTATCAGCTAAGGTAATTTACCCAAATAGTGACACAGCACAAAACCTTAACAAGTGTGAATAGCTTATTGGGTGTTAGAATATAGATATTAAGATATTTATGTAACTATTAAGCGCAATCCAAGATTCTGATCATTAATGGGAAAAGGAATTTTGCTCAGAGGCCTTGAATTTCAGAAGTACTGAATCGTTATATATTTATCAGATTAGTTGGACGTTCTCAATATCTATCACATTATAACCCTGGCTTTGGTAAATACACTCCTAATTTAAAGAGGACACTATGAGGAACCTGAAGTTTTTACCCGCGTTGATTGGAGCGACACTTGTCATCGTTATTATTTTATATGCCGCGTTCCATTTCATATTTCTTGATCTTTTTGTTGACTTATGGTGGTACCAATCATTAAAGCTTGAAGCTTACTTCTGGTTAAGATTGCTCTACAAGTTTTTTCTTTCCGGAGGAGTTACCCTGGCGTTCTTTGCCATTTTCTTTTTTCACTT
>JBAQEN010000051.1:0-2987 GCA_049286765.1 Methylococcaceae bacterium | reverse complement strand
GATCTTTATGATGCCATGCCTTCAGTTGGACGAAAATTTCTAATGGCTGGCAAAGGTGGAATGAATATTACCCACTCCGAACCATTAGAAAAATTCCTGTCGCGATACGGATCGCGTCAGACCTATGTTGAACCGATGCTTAATAATTTCAAGCCTGAAGCCTTGCGTGCATGGGTGCAAGGCCTTGGCTTAGATACTTTCACCGGTTCGTCAGGGCGAGTGTTTCCTTCAGATATGAAGGCGGCGCCCTTGTTACGAGCTTGGTTACACAGATTACGTGAAAACGGCGTAAATTTCCACATGCGCCATCGATGGCTAGGCTGGCATGACAATGAAAACAATTTGCTACGTTTTGAAACGCCGGCAGGTGAGCGACAAATCAAAGCCGATGCGACAGTGCTGGCTTTGGGAGGCGGCAGTTGGCCAAAACTCGGTTCTACAGGGGCATGGGTATCACTGCTTGCTCAAAGGGATATCCCCGTCGAACCTCTTAAGCCTTCAAACTGCGGATTTGACGTAGGCTGGAGTGAGTATTTTCGTAACCGTTTTGCCGGACAACCTTTAAAGCCGGTACGCATGTCTTTTATCAATTCGGAAGGTGTCAGGTTTCTTCGGCAGGGCGAGTTAGTCATTACCGGAACGGGCATAGAAGGCAGTCTTATTTATGCTCTGTCTGCGCCCTTGCGCGAAGAAATTACTAAGATAGGGTTTGCGCTCATCTTTCTTGATTTGACTCCCGATAAAGACTTACAGTTTCTTGTTGATAGACTTTCAGATTCGCGTGGTAAACATTCGATGGCGAATCATCTTCGTAAACGTCTCGGCATTCATAACGTTAAAAGCGGTTTGCTTCGGGAACTGGTGTCTGCTCCGGATTTTGGTAACCTAGTTAAACTTTGCGCTAATATTAAGGCCTTGCCTATCAAACTTATTGCAACAAGACCTCTTGATGAAGCAATCAGCAGTGCAGGAGGCGTTACGTTTGAAGCACTGGACAAACGCTTGATGATTCGTGCCATGCCGGGTGTCTTCTGTGCAGGTGAAATGCTGGATTGGGAAGCGCCTACGGGCGGATACTTGCTAACCGCTTGTTTTGCAAGCGGGCGTACCGCAGGCTTGGGTGTTTTGGACTGGTTGCGGACTAAACCTGCAATTAATTCTGAAAGAGCTGCGAGCCGGCAACCCGCTTAAACCGCGGCAGGCTCCATGCAGGGCTGACAAAATCAAACTTACAAAACAGGCAGTACATTCTGCCGCGCCTGCCCTGTAGCGGTTCGATGCCAAAACGCAGGAAATTATCCGACACGCCTTAAGTTGGCAGGCTGTGAGTCTGTGAAATTAATAAGTCATTATAAAAACAAAGCTGAATATGAATAAAAGAAGTACCGTATCAAAGCCTATAGCAAAAAATGGATCTACAATATTTTCAACTTCTTCCAGAGCAGTTTGAAAGGGTAATTATGAAAACTCCAAAAAGTCTCGAACCTCTGGTTCATGACGGCCTCGTCGACGAAGTCATACGACCGCTAAAAAGCGGCAAGGAGGCGGCTGTCTACGTTGTGCTCTCTGAAGGTGAAATCCGCTGCGCCAAAGTCTATAAGGAAGCTAACAAGCGAGGTTTTCACAAGCAGGCTTTGTATCAAGAAGGGCGTAAAGTCAGAAATAGCCGCCAGGCTCGCGCTATGGAAAAAAACACCCGGTTTGGCCGGAAGCAACAGGAAGAAGTATGGCAAAACGCAGAGGTTGATGCTTTATATCGGCTTGCTGCTGCCGGTGTGCGAGTTCCGCAGCCTTATAACTTTGTTGAGGGTGTGTTGCTGATGGAACTGGTCACTGATGAACACGGCGCAGCAGCGCCCAGGCTTAATGATCTGGAATTGACCCGCGAACAAGCATTGGAGTATCACGGCTTACTGATTAAAGAAGTGGTCAGAATGCTCTGTGCGGGACTCGTCCACGGTGATCTGTCTGAATTCAACATACTAATAGACGCCCATGGCCCGGTTATCATCGATTTACCGCAGGCAGTTGATGCGGCGGCTAACAACAATGCGGCAAGAATGCTGGAACGTGACGTCAACAATCTGGCCGCCTATTTTGGCCGCTTTGCTCCTGAGTTACTTGCCACCAGTTATGGTAAAGAAATCTGGAAGATTTACGAAAGCGGCAACTTAACACCTGACGTCAAGCTAACCGGCCATTTCAAAAACAGCAATAAAGTGGCTGATGTAAAAAGTATCATGCGGGAAATCAATGATGCAAAGGAGGATGCAATAAGACGCAAATACGAGCGGGAAGACTAATATATTGTTTGTTAAAGAACCAGTCATCAATTTTTGAAGTGATATCAGTAGAATACTAATGCTTTTGATAAAATTAGCATTCTCCAATATTTGTTCTCTCTAAAAATTGGGAAACTTCAGTTTAATAAACCATCAGTTGCTTCCCGGCAAACCTAGCCAATTTATCCAGTCAGTTTTTTATATTTGAGTCGATGCGGATTATCTGCATCACTGCCTAAGCGGCGATGGCGATCGGCTTCATAATCTTCATAGTTGCCTTCAAACCAGACCACCTGACTGTCGCCTTCAAATGCCAGCATGTGCGTGGCGATTCTGTCCAGAAACCAGCGGTCATGCGAAATAACTACGGCGCAACCGGGGAAAGCGAGTAACGCTTCTTCCAATGCGCGCAGGGTTTCCACATCCAGATCGTTGGTCGGTTCGTCGAGCAACAGGACATTGCCACCGGTTTTCAGCAGCTTGGCTAAATGTACACGGTTGCGCTCGCCGCCGGAAAGATCGCCGATGCGTTTGCCCTGGTCCGCGCCTTTAAAGTTAAAACGCCCGACATAAGCCCGTGATGGCGTTTCATATTTGCCCACGGTTATCAGGTCCAATCCGTCGGAAATTTCTTCAAAGACGGTTTTTTTCGGATCCATGTCATCACGCAACTGATCAACGTAGGCGAGTTCAACCGTTTGCCCC
>JBAQEN010000050.1:0-2311 GCA_049286765.1 Methylococcaceae bacterium | reverse complement strand
CAACGCGCGAATTGCCCATTATGGCCCGAGCACCCCTGCTCAATTGAGAGGCCGGATATACGTGTGCAGTCGTACCCCAATCCTGAAGTAGATAAATGCTTGCAAAACGGGAGGAGTCCATATACGGTATGACGATTTCTGCGAATTAGCTAGAGTATCTTGCTAATCAGGTTTTGATTTCCCTCTCCCGCAAAAACAGGAAATTTACCGCCTTAACTTAACGGCATTGAAAATCAATAATGGATAAACTTCAACACTATTTTCAACAGTTTTTAACGTTTCTGAATACAATCAACTTTTCCGAAGCATTTCACAGCTATTTACAACAGTTTTTTTCGTTACTGACCACAGGCAATATAACCGAGTTATTGGCCACAGCCGCAACC
The DNA here is from genome assembly GCA_049286765.1 of Methylococcaceae bacterium. Taxonomy (GTDB): domain Bacteria; phylum Pseudomonadota; class Gammaproteobacteria; order Methylococcales; family Methylomonadaceae; genus JAGXGJ01. The sequence goes on along the minus strand of JBAQEN010000050.1, from coordinate 1,925 downwards.
AGTTATGCCTTGATTGCAGCCGCAGAAATTGGCGATAAAAGCCAATTGGTTTGTATGACACTGGCATCAAGGCACAGGGCCATGCCGGTTATGCTGGGTGCTATCGCTGCTTTCGCCTTTTTAAACACATTGGCAGTTGTTTTTGGCGTCGCCATTGCCAGTTGGCTACCGGAATATATCGTTGCAGCAACCGTCGCTTTCCTGTTTGCTGCCTTTGGGATTCACTCCTTACGCGTACAAGAGGATGATGATCAAGATGAGGAGGACGTCAAGGAAAAAAGTGGTCACAGTATTTTTTTTACCACTTTTTTATTGATTACCGTGGCTGAGTTCGGTGACAAAACCCAACTGGCCGTTGTCGCTTTAAGCAGTACCGCAGTGCCGATGGCTGTATGGCTGGGTTCAACAGCAGCTCTCGCCTCAACATCAGCGCTGGGGATTCTGGCAGGCCGCACTATTTTACAAAAAGTCCCCTTAGTGCTATTGCACAAAATCAGCGGAACCATTTTCCTGATACTGTCTGCATTTGCCGTTTACCGCGCTTATGTCAGCTACACAGCTTGAATAACTTGTATACCTGCTCAGAACACTGTGGAATTCAACCTAAAACCCGCAATTGCAATATGTGAAAGCCGTTCGTGCCGAGCCCTTCGTTTATATCGAAACATAAGCGGCTTACCATACCCACCCAATGGGCATTGAAAAATAAGACTTATTTTTCAACTGCCAAGTAAGTTTAAGGTTTCTTTGACAATGTATAGGCTTCGATGCTTTAATTTAGACTCTAACGTCAAAACTATAAGGTGAAATAATGATAACAATAGATACAGCAATACTCTTACTGATTGCAGCTGAATTGGCCTTTATTTATATGAAGCTCAGCGGCGGTAAAGAATAATTACTATTTTGAAAGATAAAGCAGCTTATTTAAAACTGAAAAATATTTGTTTTATAATCGATAATTTTTTAGCGATAGGCTGCTTTGTTTCAGCCTTAACAAACTGAGAAGCACCAAGCTCCAAACATAAATCTGACAAAAAGCTTTATAGTGGGCCCGATTGTACCAGTGGTTGAATTAATATTTCATGTACGTGAATTAACTATCACTTATCCTGAAGTCTCCCTGATTTGTTTAACCGCAGCTTCAATTTTTAAATTTAGCAAAATATTTCCCAGCAACAAACTGGCTTTGCTGGCATCGCCGTCAGCCCCGGTTATTAAAAAATCAGAGCCTATGTGATCCACCTTAAATTCTGTTCTTACCCCACCGGGGAGAACTGCCATTAATTCCGAAGTATCTCTTATCCCGGCGTGTCCGCCAACCTGTAAATCCGAATAACCGTTATTCAGCAAATACGCACTTTGCGAATTATGCTCATAATAATCGTTGACATGCACCACCCGAACACCCTCATCCCGCCATAATCCATTCAGGCGATCGGCAACCCGTTTCTGCGCCGCCTGATTGCCGCCGCTGTCGCCAATAAAAGCAATTGTTTTAAACCCGTGCTGTTTCAAGCTACGCGCAGCCGATTCCAGGATGGCTTCAAACTCCGCCTCCGATATCGACAGAGTTCCGGCAAACCGCATATGCCCGTCAGCCGGGGCAATAGAACCTTCAGGCACATAACTGATCACCGGCGCAACCAGCGTTTTGCCCAAGGTTTCGGCAATCTTGCCGGCCGTATATTTCACTATGTAATTGTGCTTGCCCAGAATAACGTGCGGGCCATTTTGTTCGGTACCGCCAGTCGGCACCAATACAGTGGTTAAGCCATTATTTATCGCATCTCTGACTTCCTGCCAGGTCATATCCTCCAGATAAACTTTACTGGGGTATGGGACTGGCTCATCGGCATAATGACTCAAATAGACAGCCGGCAGCACGACGATAAAAAACACCAAGACGGAAGCATAGCGTTTAG
>JBAQEN010000049.1:0-2557 GCA_049286765.1 Methylococcaceae bacterium | reverse complement strand
AGGATCGATTGCTCAACAATACCTATTTTAAAAAAAGGGCAAGCATTTGTTACTCATCAGCTGTCATCATTTCCAGCCCGGATTAATATAGTGCAATTGATTGACTGTTCATTTAAACTGACATTAATAAAAATCAGGCGACAATCTGTAAATCCTGCTGCTTTATATTCATCCTACCCAATTCCCATTTACCAATCGGACTTTTCAAATGAAACAGCTTACGCCGGAAGGCCGGCAAATAATCAATAACATAGCACAACGCTATAATTTTAGCCCTGATGCGGTATTCAGCATGTTGCAGTCGGTAATCAATGGCAACGGTTCAATGGCGCAGTTTAATCATCCAGAATTTGGCGGTTCCGGCCAATGGATGAGGGGCGGTATGATTATGTTGGGCGATATGTTCAATAACGGTTTAAAAAACAGTGTAGGCGGGCTGTGTCAAGAGCTCTCCAATCTGATTGCCAATCAACCGGGTCTTATTCAAAGCGGCAGCTTTCAGTCACAGCATCAAGGCGCTCAGCAACAAAGCAACTACGGCGGCAACTATGCTAACTCTGGCGGGCAGCAACAAAATAGTTCCGGGCCTATGGGGGCAGTCAGCCTGTTTGTACCTCCGCCTGCCGGCAGTTCCGGAAACTGGTGGCCCGCAGGTCTGCAATTTCCTACTAGCACGGGTTCACAAAATAACATGCGCTATGCTTACTTTGCCACGATCCGGCGGCTGGCAATCGAAGTAAATGGACATGTAACGCTATACGATACGCTGGATCATCAGATTGGCGGTTTTTCCCAGCAACAGTCGGCTGGCAGCTCTATTACTTTTACCAGTCAATACGGGCTGGTTGATGTTAATACCTTGCCCGTTATTTCGATCGATAATGTGCCCGTACAAAAGCCGGTTCAACCTCAAGCTGCCACTTCCAGCTTTCAACCAGGCCCTGTTAATGCACCAGTTGCAAGTCAAGAGGCGGATATTTTCGAAGCTATCGAGAAATTGGCCAATCTGAAAGATAAAGGCATATTGACGGATGCGGAATACAGCGCCAAGAAAGCGGAGCTGTTAGCCAGATTATAATATCCCCTTTGTAGATGCGTTGGCCATGCAGCCAGTTCCGGTTCAGGCGCTTGGGAGCATTGTTGAACCAGGAACGTATTTCCCATATAGAGATTTCCATAATTTTATCAGGCTAAAAATATATGAAAGGCAATAAAGCTGGCAATTTGCGCAGTGTGATGCTGATACTGTTCATGTGCTTGACCCTTGAAGATGCGATAGCAGAACCCCGCATTGCTGTTCTGGATTTTGAGCTTAAAGACGTGACTCTGGCTCCGCGCAGTCCTGCGGAAATATCGCGTACTGCCTCAATTAAGCCGATGCTGGAAAATGAACTTAAGCAATCCGGTTACGAACTGGTATCCATACCTGAGGATGCTCAACTGCAAGCAACGGCCGGCATCGGTTATCTTTTTGATCACGCTGATGTTGCGGCTCAACTTGGCGATAAATATGGCGCGGATTATGTGATTATCGGACGGCTGCATAAGCCCAGTTTCCTGTTTTTTTATCTTATGGCTCATCTTGTCGATGTCAAAAAGGAAGCTCTGGCTGGTGAATACCTTTACGAAGTCAAGGGTGGTGAGAAGAAATTAGTCGCCCAAGGCGTAGAAGGAATCGCTGGGAAAATCACTAAAACCCTCAATGCGGCAAAATAACCCAAGCGCACACAGCATGAAAGTATTTTGTTCATTCCTTTAATCTAGATCGGCGGTTGTTTTGCACCTGTTACTTTAACTTGTACAGTATCGCCCACGGTTAAGGTGCCGCACTGGTCATGCAGCGCGTTTTGTCCAAAATAGACGTTATTTTGCCATTTTCTGATACGGTTCAGCGTTTTGAGTGGTTCTTTGCCGGTTTGTGCGGTTTCAGGGTCTATCGTGGGAATGGCGCAACGGGAGCAGGGCTTGGGCAGTCTGAAATCGATATCGCCAATACTGATTTCTCTCCAGCCGTCTTCAGCATAAGCGGTACAGCCGGAAATAACAATATTGGGTCTGAAGCGAATCATCGGTAAATTTAACTGCATTTCCCGATTTAACGAAACCAGTGAATTTTCAGAAATAATCAGAAACGGAAAGCCGTCAGAAAATGCCACGTTGTCACCAGGGCGGCCGTAGTCGGGATCAACTTGTCGGTTCATGTCTTCAGGCTGATAAACCAGCCGGCAGTTCTGTTTTAGAAGACTGCTCAACCATTGATCTGCTTCCAGTGAAACGCTACGCGCTTTGCACGGTTCGTCCCATAGCGTGCTACTAATAATATCGCCCTCAGTCGGTGTTAAGGACAGTGATAGACATTCCATTCCTGAAGCGGACAGGACCAAGTGATCGCAGGTTAGCGTCGTTTTGATTAAAGCCATTCGCGGCAACTTACGCTGGCTTAGGAATTGCCCGTCATTATCAATTAGCATCCATTTTCTGTCGTACTGAAGTCCGGTTTTGGTAACCGGCCAGCTGTTTACACTGATGCCGGCTAATGATTTTACCGGATAGAGGG
>JBAQEN010000048.1:0-3999 GCA_049286765.1 Methylococcaceae bacterium | reverse complement strand
GACACTGCCTCCGGTTGGCGCCTGAGTATGGGCGTCCGGCAGCCAGGTATAAAAAGGCACCGCTGGCAGCTTGACGGCAAATGCGATAAAAAAGCCCAGCATCAGCCAAAATGCTACGTCAGGGTCGATTTCGGTGTTTTGCAATTTGAAATAATCAAAAGTATAAGCGCCCGTATGGCTATGACTGATCAACACCAAAAACACTATCGCCAGCAACATCAGCAGACTGCTCACTTGCGTGAAAATGACGAATTTTATTGCCGCATAAGTCCGGTTTTCGTGTCCCCAGATGCTGATCAGAAAATACATCGGGATAATCATCAGTTCCCAGAAAAAAAAGAACAGGAACAGGTCGACTGCCAAAAATACGCCGACAGTACCGGCCAGACACGTCAACAGATTGAAGAAAAAGAAACCCTGCCGGTTCCTGATTTCTGTCCAGGAACTGCTAACCGCCATGAAACCGAGTAAGACCGTCAAGGCTATCAGGAGCAAACTGACCCCGTCCATGGCCAGGTGAAAACCGATTCCGAACCGGGGAGTCCATGGCCGGTAAAAGTCGGCAAGCCAAGCGGGTGATAGGCCCGTAAACAGCATGTTAATGTGTTCTGTCCCGTTATATTGCCCGGCTACGAGCAGCGCTTCAATGACGAGTATGATGATTGCCACCCAACGAGGAGCAACTGAATTCCAGCGTTCTGAAAACCAGGCGGCAAAACCGCCCAGAAATAATACAACAATCAGCGCAGGCAGCATCATGACAGCCATCCTATCGCGATAAGGATTACCACGCCTAATGCCATGGAAGACGCATACCAGCGGACAAGTCCGGTTTGAGACGCGCTGGTCATACGGTGCAGCACTCGGCTTAAGCCTGCAATCGCGAGGTACAGCCCATCTACAATATCGTTTTTGTTCACCTTGGTGATGGATTTAAAAGGACGCACCAGCAGGCTGTCATAAAGCACATCCATACCCCAACCGCTAAGAAAGAACTGCCTCAAAAGCCTGGCCCAGCCGTAATTTACTAAACGTTGAGCAGAAAAAGTGCCGGTAAGATAGAACAGCACCGCAATCAACAGGCCGAGAAGTGGTGTCGCAAGGGTTACGGCCGAAACAAGATTAAATGTGTGATCAGGGTTCGCGTTAACCGGCTCTGGAAATACAGAACCCAAAGGAATCTGCAGTATGCCGCCAAACAATGCCAGGATACCCAGCACAAGTAACGGAGCGCTCATTCGCCAGCCGATTCCCTTGTCAACGGCCCGGGATTGGATGCCGAAAAAAACGACAAATACCAGGCGGAAGCTGTAAATGCCCGTAATCAGGGCTCCCAGGCAACCCGCAGCCCAGAGGACAGGAGAGGCTTCGAAGGCTGCCAGCAAAATCTCGTGCTTGCTATAAAAGCCGGAGGTAAAAGGCAGCGCGGATAAAGCGGCGCAGCCAATTAGAAAACTCCAGAAAGTTAAAGGCATGGCTTTACGCAGTCCGCCCATTTTAGAAATATTGTGCTCGTGGTGAAAACAGAAAATCACCGCGCCTGCGGCCAGGAACAATAGCGCTTTGAAGAAGGCGTGGGTCAGCAGATGAAAAATCGCCGACGACCAGGCGCCGACGCCCAAAGCCAGAAACATATAGCCAATCTGGCTGATGGTTGAATAAGCAAGTATGCGTTTGATGTCGGTCTGAGCGAGAGCTGAGCAGCCTGCGATCAATAAAGTCAGCGCCCCGACCACCGCGACGGCGAATTGAACCGTGGGTGCGAGCATAAACAAGGCATGAGTACGGGCAATCAGGTAAACCCCCGCAGTAACCATCGTGGCGGCATGAATCAGAGCGCTAACCGGCGTAGGACCCGCCATGGCGTCGGGCAGCCAGGTCTGCAGGGGCAATTGCGCGGATTTTCCCATTGCGCCGCCCAATAGCAGCGCTGCCGCGACAACCGGCAAGAAGGTGCCGGGTGACCATTGGCTCACAGCCCGGAGCATCAAGGACTGAATATCAAACGTATGCAATTGCGTAAACAATAAAAAAAGACCTATAGCCATGGACGTGTCGCCAATGCGAGTCATCACAAACGCTTTACGCGCGGCATAACCGTTATTCGGCTCTTCATACCAGAAGCCGATCAACAGATAACTGCCGAGCCCGACCCCTTCCCAACCCAGGTAAAGTAGCACCAGATTGTCTGCAAGCACCAGCACCAGCATGGCCGACACAAACAGATTCATATAGGCGAAAAAACGTGCATAGCCGGGATCGGATACCATGAATCCGGCTGAATAAACATGGATCAGAAGGCCGACGCCGGTCACGATAAACAGCATAGTCATCGATAAAGCGTCAAGATAGAAGCCTAAAGGTACCGACATATCGTCAATCGTCATCCAGGATCCCAGCAGCAGCTGGTCAGGCTGCATCGTTCCATTCAGGAATTCGAAGCCGATCAAGGACACTAATAATGTGGAGATCCCTACGCTTCCGACTCCCACCCAGGCAATCAGTGGCCTGGAGAGTTGTCCGCCGATCAACACTAACACTAAAAAACCAAGGAACGGAATCAGCGGCACCCAACCTAGCAGTTCTATCACTTGCATCTCCTATCCTTGCATTTCATTCACTGAATCGGCATCCAGTGTATGGAAACGGTGGAAAATTTGCAGCGCGAGCCCCAGGCCAACACCCACTTCCGCTGCGGCGAGGGTCAGTATCAGCAGGAACATGATTTGTCCATCAGCCTGACCCCAACGGGACCCCGCCACAATAAAAGCCAGGCCGGCAGCGTTGAGCATGACTTCCAGGGACATCAGAATCATGATCAGATTACGTCGAACCATTACTCCGATTAATCCCAGGACAAACAGCACGGCAGACAGCAACAGGCCGAGTTCCATCGGAATCCCGTTCATAACTTCCTCCCCGGTCTGGTTGTCTTGAACATCGGTTTTCCCAGATGATAAGCGCCAACCAACCCGGCGAGCAACAGCATCGACGCCAGTTCCACCGCCAGCAGATAAGGTCCGTATAATGCGACACCCACCTGCTTGGAGTTCACAACATGGCCGGTTTCGGCGTTGCCGCCAAGCACAATGACCACCAGCATTTCGGCGAACAGAATCAATGCCAACAGTGACGGCCCGATCCAGATCCCTGGTTGTAGCCAAACCCTTTCCTGCTCTATGGTCTGTTGTCCCTGATTGAGCATCATGATGACGAAAACAAACAGAACCATAATGGCCCCGGCGTAAATAATCACCTCCAGAACGGCGGCAAAATGTGCTCCGAGCAGAAAGAAGATAACACCAACGGCCAGCAGGGATAAAATGAGGTACAGCAGTCCATGCACTGCATTGAGCCGGGTGATCATCATCACCGTAGCGAAAATGGCGACGGCGGATGTGATATAAAACAAAATCAACGCCATAAAGCGCCCTCCATCAGGGTAATAAGGTTTTTACATTAACCGGCGGGTGTTCGTTTTCAGCCTGGCCCTTGGCTTTACCTCCGATTGTCATGCCGGCAATGCGGTAAAAATTATAATCGTGATATTTTCCGGTTCCATCAATTAATAGATGCTGCTTTTCGTAAACCATGTTCTGCCGGTCATATTCGCACATCTCAAAATCCGGTGTTAGTTGTATGGCGTTGGTTGGACAGGCTTCTTCACAAAATCCGCATAGGATGCAACGGGAAAAGTTGATACGGAAGAAATCGGGATACCAGCGTCCGTTCTCGTCCTCGGCTTTCTGCAAGGCGATGCAGTCCACGGGGCAAGCTACGGCGCAAAGATTACAGGCAACGCAGCGCTCTTCACCGTCCGGATCACGGGTCAAAATGATACGTCCCCGGTAACGCGGAAACAGCGCCGGTTTCTGCTCCGGGTATTCCACGGTATCCGGCTTGACGAAAGTATGCTTTAAAACTTCCCACAATGAGCGCAGTTGACTTAACATCGCTTTTTCCTTCTCCGAATCATTAACCAGGCAATGACAGCACGAG
>JBAQEN010000047.1:0-2457 GCA_049286765.1 Methylococcaceae bacterium | reverse complement strand
CTTTTTTAGCATCCATTGCGACAACAATACATTGTGAACCAAAACGCTGTGCGGCCTCGCGGACAAATTCCGGATTTGACACCGCCGCACTGTTAATGCCGACTTTATCCGCACCCGCATTGAGCATTCGGCGAATATCATCCAAAGTTCTGATGCCGCCGCCTACGGTCAACGGAATGAATACCTCACTGGCCACTTTCTCAACAACATGCACAATCGTGTCACGGTTATCATGCGTGGCGGTAATATCCAGAAAAGTGATTTCGTCCGCGCCTTCATGGTCATAACGTCTGGCGACTTCTACGGGATCACCGGCATCACGAATATCAACAAATTTAACGCCTTTAACTACGCGGCCATTATCGACATCAAGACAGGGAATAATACGTTTAGCTAAGCTCATGACACACTGAAAGATTCTGCTAATTTTTCGGCTTCGGCAAAATCCAGCGTGCCTTCATAAATGGCGCGTCCGGTAATTGCGCCCATAATGCCTTCATGAGCCACAGCGCCCAAGGCTTTAATATCATCGATATTGGTAATGCCGCCTGAGGCAATGACGGGGATTTTAATCGCTCGCGCCAATCGTGCAGTGGCCTCTACATTAACACCCTGCATCATGCCATCTCTGGAAATATCGGTATAAATAATGGCCTCCACCCCGTCTGCTTCAAAGTGTTGCGCCAAATCAATCACATCATGTTTGGACAGCTTCGACCAGCCATCTATCGCCACTTTACCGTTTTTTGCATCCAGTCCGACAATGATATGCCGGGGATATTCCAATGCCATATTACTGACGAAATGCGGTTCATTAACCGCCTTGGTGCCAATAATAACGTATTCCACACCCGCATCCAGATAAGCCTGAATAGTCTCTTCATCACGAATACCGCCGCCTATTTGCACAGGAACATCAGGGAAAGCTGCGACTATGGCTTTAATAATATCGGCATTGACCGGTTTGCCGGCGAAGGCGCCATCCAAATCGACCAAATGAATTCTTTTCGCGCCAGCGGCAACCCATTTACCGGCAACAGCCACGGGATCATCAGAAAAAACCGTGTCATCGTCCATACGTCCCTGGCGTAAACGCACACATTTTCCTTCCTTCAAATCGATAGCGGGTATTAACAACATAAATACTGAATCCTTAACAACTTGTATAGATTTAAACTTGACCATCCCAATGCAAAAAGTTGCTTAGCAGTTGTAAACCGACTGCCTGACTTTTTTCCGGGTGAAATTGTACGGCAAAAATATTATCTTGAGCCAAAGCACAGGCAAAAGCATCGGGATAGTCCGTGGTCGCCGCTACCACAGAGATGTCATCAGGTACTGCATAATAACTGTGCACAAAATAAAAACGACTGTCTTGCGGAATCTTGTCCCATAACGGGTGCGGCCTTTGATGCACTTGATTCCAGCCCATATGCGGAATTTTCAGGTTATTGCCCAAGCTATCCTTTAACATATCGGGGAAACGAACGACATGTCCTGAAATAATATTCAAGCACTCGGTTTGACCGTTTTCTTCATTATCCGTCAATAATGCCTGCATCCCGAGGCAAATACCCAGCAGAGGTTTCGTTTTGGCAACGCTTTGGATAACAGCCGATAAGCCCGATTGATTAAGAGCGTGCATACAATCGCGTATCGCCCCGACACCGGGGAAAACCACGCGGTCAGCACGCATAATCGCATCGGCATCAGAAACGATTTGCACATCGACTTCAGGGACGGCGTGTTGTAAGGCTTTTGCAATTGAATGCAAATTACCCATTCCGTAATCAATAACAGCAACAGAAGACATAAAAAAATCAGGCTAAAGGTGAAAGGCACAGGATACAAAGCACAAGTTATAGGATTTCTTCTCCATGAACCTTGTACCTATTTAGTTTAAAGACTGCCTTTGGTGGACGGCATTATACCCGCCATTCGCGTATCGGCGGTAATCGCCATGCGTATGGCTCGTCCCAAGGCTTTAAAAATCGTTTCCGCTACATGATGGGCGTTTGCGCCTTTCAAGCTATCGATATGCAAAGTGACGCCGGCATGATTGACAAAGCCTTGAAAAAATTCCCTGAACAAATCCACGTCAAAACTGCCTATCATGGCTTTCGGATATTTAACGTCATAGAACAAGCCGGGGCGGCCGGAAAAATCAATGACTACCCGGGACAAGGCTTCATCCAAAGGTATGTAGGAATGTCCATAACGATAAATGCCTTTTTTATCGCCAATAGCCTGGGCAAACGCCTGACCTAAAGTAATACCAATATCTTCAACGGTGTGATGGGCGTCGATATGCAAATCGCCTTTGGCATTAATGTCCATATCAATCAGCCCATGCCGGGCGATTTGATCGAGCATATGGTCGAGAAAAGGCACGCCTGTTACGAATGAGGCTTTACCCGTTCCATCCAGGTTGATTTTAATTTTAATTTGGGTTTCGAG
>JBAQEN010000046.1:0-5273 GCA_049286765.1 Methylococcaceae bacterium | reverse complement strand
TTATTGACCTGGAAAGTCATCGTTACGGTAGGCTCATCAACCGTTAATGGGGTCATGGCTTCTACTGCATCAGGATGACAGAGGGTATCGGAGATTTCCAGTTTTTCAACGCCAGTGAAGGCGATGATGTCGCCGGCACGCGCTTCCTGGACTTCAACCCGATCCAAACCATGGAAACCGAAAACCTGTAGCATTCTTCCTCTACGTTCAACCCCTTCTCTATTGACGATAACCAGCGGCATATTGGGCTTTACTACACCGCGCTGGATACGGCCGATGCCAATAACACCGACATAAGTGTTGTAATCCAGACTGGAAACCTGCATTTGAAAAGGGCCGTCCATATCAACAGAAGGCGGACTTACTTTTTCCACAATCGTTTCAAATAACGGCGTCATGTCGCCTTCGGTTATCGTATGTTCCAAACCTGCATAGCCATTGATTGCCGAGGCAAAAACTATTGGAAAATCCAGTTGCTCATCGGTCGCACCAAGTCGATCAAATAAATCAAAGGTTTGATCAACAACCCAGTCAGGACGTGCACCCGGACGGTCAATTTTATTAATAACAACAATCGGTTTCAAACCCAAGGCAAAAGCTTTTTGAGTAACAAAACGGGTTTGCGGCATCGGGCCATCTACTGCGTCAACCAGGAGCAATACCGAATCGACCATCGACAAAACGCGCTCTACTTCACCACCAAAGTCAGCATGGCCCGGGGTATCAACAATATTGATATGATAGCCATTCCAATCCAGTGCAGTATTTTTCGCCAGAATGGTAATGCCGCGCTCTTTTTCAAGATCGTTAGAATCCATAATTCGCTCGGTAACCTTGCTATGCGCCGCAAAAGTTCCAGACTGTTGTAACAGCTTATCTACCAGCGTTGTCTTGCCGTGGTCAACATGGGCTATAATGGCGATGTTTCTTAATTTTTCGATCACTTTGTATTTTCTCTAAGGGTTTATAAAATAAGTGCAGGAAGCGTTTTAGGCGCCCTGTGTAGCATGATGGGGTATGATTGCACCATACTAGATTAGGCTGGGTTTAAATTTAGCGTGTGCAAAGAAAGGATGGTGAAAGTACCATCAAGGCGTTAGAATTTGTTGGTAAAACCAAAATTATCCAGCCTGGATGAAGATTAACTCTGCTCCCAAGGCAAGCCATTGAAGCGCCAGCCGCCAATATTACCTCGATGATTATGTTGATCCAGGGGACCTTCAAAACCGTCTACAATGTTGATAAGCCGCTCGAAACCCGCCTCTTCAAGCGCTTTTGCAGCATCCAGCGAACGCTGTCCGCTACGGCACAGCAATAAAACCGGCGCATTATAATCAGGTATTACCTTTTTGACTTCAGCAACAAACGTTGAGTTGATCTGCCAGTCAGGGGCCTCTTTCCAGGCGATATGAATCGCGCCTAAGGGATGTCCGACAAAAGCATATTCAACTTTTGTTCGAACATCGACCAATACGGCGTCGGTATTCTGTTGCAACAAATCCCATGCCTGTTGTGGATTTAAATTTTCTATCATTGTGGTGTTAACCCATTATTTACGTTTCTGACCGACAAACTGAGCCTCATTTCTTAAACCACGCATTTGTTTGCCGATCAATGCATTTTCTCTGTAAAAAACCACCCTCAACGGCGAAAATAATGCCAACAGCTCATTTTCAGTCAACAGATAATCGGGATTATTAGGCGGCTTCGGGCTTGTTTTTTCTCGCGTAAAAGTTTGATAAAAAAGCAATCCATCCGGTTTAAGTGCCCCTATTATCGCATCACTTAGAGTACGGTCAAGAAATCGGCTCACAACGATGACATCAAAGCTGTATCCATTAAAGCTCTTCGCTGTGATTTTCTGTTGGCAAGCATTGACATTTAAACCTTTCCGAACTACATAAGCCGTTAATTTATCAATAGCAACGGAAGATATATCCCAGGCAGTCACTACCAGTCCCTGTTTAGCCAAAAAAATTGCGTTACCCCCCAAGCCGCAAGCCAGATCTAAAGCAGTTCCAGTCTGTGGCAACAAAAAAGAATTTTCAGCCAGAACCTGTACTGCTGGATAAGTCTCCTGACCTGACTGCTTATATATCTCGTTCCATTTGCCAATCAAAGCATTCATTACTCGGTCCCCGGCATACTCACTCGATGTTCCAGCCAAGTCTGCAAAAAATCCATAAAACTTCTGACCTTGGTTGATAAATACTTTCTATGCGGATAGACCGCATGAATATCTAAAGGCGGTAAAGGGTATTTACCCAGTACAATCTTTAACGTTCCATTTTCGATATCTTTGCCCACCACATAAGTCGGTAACATAACCAACCCCAGACCATTGATCGCAGCAATACGAATCGCGTGTGCCGCATTAGCCTGCATTCTCCCGGAGACTGGGATCACCTTAACTCCTGTTTCACATTTAAATTGCCATTTATTCCGGGGCGCAATCGCCCAATTGACCAAACAACTGTGCTCAACCAAATCTTCCGGTGTCTGTGGAATGCCATAACGCTGAAAATAATCCGGTGAGCCGCAAACAACCAGCGATGAACTGGCTAACTTTCTCGCAACCATACTGGTATCATCTAAATCACCCAAATAAATAGCGACATCGATACCCTCATCAATCAAATCACCTGGACTGCCCTGTAATACCATATCAATCGTTATATCGGGGTATATTTTCAAAAACTCTGCCACGGCCCGCGCAATATGCGTTGCACCAATAGCCGGTGGAGCACTGATTTTTAACACCCCACGAGGCTCCGTCTGCAAATGTGTTACTGCGGATTCCATTTCTTCAACATCTAGCAGCACTTGCTGACAACGTTCAAGATAAGATACACCTACATCTGTCAGGCTTAAGCTACGTGTGGTACGGTTGATTAATCGCGTTCCCAAACTACCTTCAAGCTGCATGATATGCTTGGTCGCCATGGCTCTGGAAATTCCCAGCTCGCGTGCGCCACCCGCAAAACTTCCAGCTTTAGCGACACGAACAAAAACAGTCATACTCGTTAATTTATCCACTTAAACCTCATTAATAAAAGGCACAAATGACAATTTGTGCCTTTTATATCGCACCTTGTGCCTTTATTCTCATCAATAAAAACCTTGACATTTTATATTATTTCCCTAATAGAAACAATCCATTTATTGTTTAGTATATTGTATCCAATAAATATCCCTGTATAGTAGCAACCATGTAATTACGCAACAAAGTTTGTAAAACAGCAACAAAGCTGTCTAAAAATTTTAAACTTAGCGGGATCTAAACCAATGAACAACCTCAACAAAGACATCATTATTGCTTTAATGTTTATCGCCGGAATATCGAGCTTTATTTCCGGTCAATTTGTTATTTCAACCGTATTATTTGCAGGCTCCGCCATTTACAGCAACATTGTAATGAGAGCAAAACTGAACAGCGAAGAGCTAAAAAATTAACTACCTCCTGGTGTTATACCTCCAAGCAGAACCTCCTCATAATGCTCTGCTTGTTTTTCACCTCCTTAATACGGTAACGGATTGGGAGGTTTTTTTTGCCTATCGTTTTAAGTGATGGGAATAAAATAAAGTGGACAATTAGATGTAGTATTTTTATTTGTATTCAAGGCGCATCAACTTAATTCTAGCAAGCCATGTAACTATTGATAGAACGCAAAAAACTGATAAAGTGACTAATCATAAGTTGTTCAACTTCAAAAGTAACTATTACTTAAGTAGAAATGCTATCAATCTCGTCTTTACGATTCCACAATAGATCGCCAATTTCACACTGCGGCACAAAACCGGAAACAGCACGCTTCAATACATCTCTGACTCGCTCAAAATCATCATCCCTCGTTGCTTGTTCCAATACCCCCAGCATTTTTTCCAGCTCAAACCAGGGAATAACCTGTTCTTCTGCACGCATAATCCTTGCGTGACTGGTTTCTGAAACATTGTCGCCGATTAAAAGCTCTTCATAGAGCTTCTCTCCGGGTCTCAATCCGGTAAAGCGAATCCCTATCTCACCCGCGGGATGATCTTCATCCTTTATTTCCAAACCACTCAGATGAATCATTCTCTTTGCCAAATCAAGAATTCGGATGGGGTCGCCCATATCCAGCACAAACACATCACCACCGCGACCTAAAGCTCCCGCTTGAATGACCAACTGCGACGCTTCCGGTATCGTCATAAAATAACGAATAATTCTTGCATCGGTCACAGTTACAGGCCCGCCTCTGGCTATCTGTTCTCTAAACAAGGGCACCACCGATCCTGAGGAGCCTAAAACATTTCCAAACCGCACCATCGTAAAACAGGTTTGATGATTATGGCCATTTTTCAAACTGAGCGCTTGAAGAATCAGCTCTGCAAAACGCTTGGTCGCGCCCATTGTATTAGTAGGCCTTACAGCTTTATCGGTTGAAATTAAAACAAATAATTCGACTTCCGCGTTTATGGCCGCCTGCGCTGCATGAAAAGTCCCAAAGATGTTATTCCATATAGCTTCTCCAGGGTTTTTCTCTACCATTGGCACATGCTTATAAGCCGCAGCATGATAAATTGTTTGCACCTTAAAAGCCTTACATACCTTTTCAATACGTGCAGCATTGGTAACAGAACCCAATACGGCAATTATTTCTATTGTTTTGGAACCTTTGACCTTGGTTAGCAGGTGATTCAATTCTTTCTCTATCGTATAGAGAGCGAATTCACTTAATTCAAAAAGGATCAGCGAAAGTGGCTGTAACTGGATTATCTGACGACATAACTCGGATCCTATAGAGCCTCCCGCTCCCGTCACCATAACCACTTTGCCGCTAATAGTGGCACGCAACAGTGTTTGATCGGGCGCTACCGGATCACGCCCCAGCAGATCCGCAATATCGACTTCCTGAAGCGCATCAACGGTAACTTTGCCCTGGGCAATGTCAGACAAGCCCGGCATTGACATTACATGAATGGCATAAGGCTCCAACAATCGAATGATCTCACTTATTCGGGCTCGCTTCGCCGAGGGAATTGCCAGTAACACATCGGCAACCTGATGCCGTTCTATCAAATAACTTAAGGAACTTAGCGGATAAATCCGCAAGCCATTGACCTTTCGTTTATGCAGCTGTCTATCATCATCAATAAATGCAACAGGTCTATACTCTCGTCCAAGCTCTAAAGCAGAAGCCAACTGCACGCCTGCACTACCGGCGCCATAAATAACTACATTTTTTTTGCGGTGACCAGGTAAACTCCGGCCGCCTCCCATACGAAAATAAGTC
>JBAQEN010000045.1:0-1624 GCA_049286765.1 Methylococcaceae bacterium | reverse complement strand
CTTTTTTAGCTGTGCCGCTGGTACTGTTATTCACTTCATAGAGCTCGGTCAAGGTAAAACCCTGTTCAATAAGCGGTTGTGTGGCTCCGTCCTCGCCCACAACAAACACGCGGGTTTCTGCCGGGTTTACGAGCTTGCTCAAGTATAATGCCGTGGCTATACCCGAAGTCAGAATTTGGTTTTGAGCCACCGTTACACCCATTTGCGCGAGTTTGGTTACATATTGTACCGGTGTTAGACTGGCATTATTTGTCGCCAAAATGAAACGAATTTGCCGCTCGCGCAGGGTTTGGAAGAAGTCTGTTAAACCTGGCAACGGCTTTGCGCCATGCCATAAAACGCCATCCATGTCGATGATGAGTGCGCGAATATTAGTAAAAGGTTCCATGATGGTCGTTTCTCATAATTTAAAGAAGGGTTTTGTTATATATTAGAAGTTACGCATTGACGACTGGTTGAAATTGTGGGTTGATATGTTGCATACTGGGTATAAAGCCAGTAATAAACGAAGCGATGACTTCATTAAATAAATCTCGTCGCAACCGATAGCAATTACTGATCAGCTCCATAACCCGTAAGCGTTGCAACTGGACATAACCGTAGATTGCCGCGAACAGATGATTTTTGATGGCTTGGCGGCCGCGTACTTGAAAATGCTCGATATGGCACACCTGCTTAATCGCGCGGTGATATTGCTCAATCTGCCAGTGCCGGTCATGCCGTTCTGCAAATGCCTGCCGATCCAATCGGGCGAGTTGTCCCGCGTCGGGTAGCGATACCGCATAATGGCGCAGTTAGTCTGTTAACCGCGTCCGAAACAGTTTCACGCTACCGAAGTCGCGTAACCAAACCACTAGGCCGTCTTCCGGAATATCTAGCTGTTGGACTTGGCACCAAGAGCCTTTTTCCACGGAGACCAGACGATTGCTTTCCAGTGCGAAGAGAAATCCCAGCTGATGGTTTTTTATCGTTTTGAGATTTTTCACGCAGCTGTACCAACTGTCGCCGGTAACAAAAGCCGGCTCAAGACCCCATGCCAATACCTCGCCAAGCATGTCCTGAAAATAATCGTTTTTGGTTTTGCCTTCGGCCTTATCGTAAACCCGGAAATTAACCGGTTGGTGTTGGCCTTGAGGGTCGGTGTAATACAGCGTGATGAGATTGATGCCCTTCACCGTGGCATGATGCTTGCCCGACCAGAAATAGCCGACGAATGCCATGTACTGACTGTACGGCTTGTCCAAGACGCTATCGTCCACACTCAAGGTGCCGCCTTTTAAGTTCAAGAGCAGCTTGACCTCATCGAATAAATCTCGTGCGCTGTACGATTCGCGATGCAAGAATCGGTTCACGCTATCGTGTGAAATAGTCATGATTTCCGCTAAACGGCAACAGCTGATAGATGTCGGTTCGCTCAATAAAAATCCGGTATACATCGGCAACGTGCAATGCGCCGTCGAGGGACGGCTTATTTCTCTTATCACGGTCTGGCCTTCCGTTGGCTGTGGTTGTTTTAATTCGCATATTATATACTGGCTGTCAATGCGTAACTTCTATATATGTCCGAACAAACGTTAAATGACTTCTCCTGACTAGCATATACTTAGCAGCGTTATGAGACAAG
>JBAQEN010000044.1:0-6332 GCA_049286765.1 Methylococcaceae bacterium | reverse complement strand
AGCGTAATCGAGGTGATATCACCGATAAGCTCCGTTCGGCCAATTGTTATCTCAAACATATCCGTTACGGCAACCACCAACCTTATCTCCCCGTCCCGTCCGCAGCCAACCCTTGGCCCGTTCCTCCAGGTGCCGAGGATCCTGATGGCAGCAAAGACTGGTTCTTCGAAGTCGTTTTTGACTACGGCGAGCACGACACAGCTAATCCGCTGCCGGAAGAAACCAACAAGAAATGGCCGGTTCGTAACGATCCGTTTTCATCATATCGTTCCGGATTTGAAGTGCGTACCTACCGCCTTTGCCAGCGGGTCTTAATGTTCCACCATTTTCCTGGTGAACCGGGTGTCGAAGCTAATTGCCTGGTGCGTTCTACGGATTTTAATTATTCCTACGAGAATGATCCCAAAAATGCAAAGAATCCCATTTATTCTTTCCTGGAGTCTGCCAGCCATATAGAGTCCGAAGCTGATTAAGCGACACCCGCCGCATACTTGGTGTCCGGCAGATGGAAAAAAGAAATAATACGCCGGGTGTTTTGTTTCAACGAATCCAATGCGGAAGTGAGGCGGGCCTTCAAATCCTCCTTGTTTTTCACCGGCTGCTTTCCGATGCGGTTGTTCTTGACCTCGTTCCAAACCTGTTCGTCCGGGTTGTATTCGGGTGCCCGCTTCGGCAAGAAGAACACCCGCAATTGGCTCCGGTGCGCCCGTACATAATCACGCACCTGTTTGGAATGGTGGAAGGTGGCGTGGTCGGCCAGCACGATCAGGGGGCGTTTCCTGTCCGCAATCAATCCGCCCAGAAACCCGATATACCGTTCCCCGTTGACCGTGCCGTCCTGGATTGAATAGTCCATTTCCCCTTCGGCGGTGACGGCGGACAGCACGTTGTACCCGCCCCTCAGCATGCTGGCCTTGATGACAGGGGTTTCCCCGCTCATCCCCCATGTCCGCCCGTGGCGGGTCATGACCCCCACGCCCGCCTCGTCCTCAAACGTGATGTCCGCCCCCATCTTTTCGGCGAGCCTTTGTATCCTTGGGAATTTGTCGTCAAGAAATCGCGCAATTTCCCCTTCGTCCCTTGCCACGTCCTGGTATTCGGGTTTCTGGCAGGTCAGCCCCATCGCCTTCAGGTGCTGCCTCACCGCCGTGTCGCTCACCACCACCCCGAACTTGTCCCGCAATAGGGCGGCCAAAATCGGGCAGGCCCATAAGTTCGTGTCGTAGCCGAAGTCGGCCGGGGTGCTGTCCAGCACCACCTGTTTCATCCAGTCGTCGGTCGCTTTGGTGATGATGGGGTCGAAGCCGCGCGGCATATGGCTTTCCAGCGCCTCAAACCCGCCCCCGTCGTATTGTTTCAGCCAGCGGTAAATGCACGAACGGTCAAAATTATAGGCCTCGGCCACCTTTTCCGGGCTCTGGCCCAGTACGCGGACGGCGTACACCGCCATCCTCCGTATGTAGTACATGACATCATCGGGTACTTTTCTTCCGTCTTCCAACCATTCTGGGGTCATAATGCGCTCCGCTACCGCCGGTTACTTTGTATGGGAAGAAGACAATTGCCCGGCATAATAGTTTATTATGTCGCTTGATTAGCTTCTGTATCTATAGGTACTATACATGCTAAACGGCGTGCAAAACTTTCCAGGGTCCTGGGGAAAAGAGCGTTGAAAAGTTTCCACCCCAGGTTGTTTAATGTCCGGTTTTTTGCCGGAGAATCCTGGAGTGATAAAAATGGATATGATTGCCGAAATCAGACGGCTGCATTTTGTCGAGAACGAGACCGTTAGCGCACTCGCGAAAACGTTTAAACTTTCCCGCCCGACCATCCGCAAACATCTCAAAACGGTCGGAGAGCCCGTTTATCCGACCCGACAGCATCAACCCCACCCCAAACTAGGCACCTATCTCGACCTGTTGCAATCCTGGTTGGAGAACGATGCCGCCTTGCCTGGCAAACGCAGACGAACAGCTCAACGTTTGTTTGAATGCCTGCAGGTCGAAGGCTATCTCGGGGGCTACACCGCTGTACAGCGCTACGTGAAGGACTGGAAGCAGGCTCGAGCCAGCAGCCCGACGATCAAGCAGGCTTTCGTGCCCTTAGCCTTTCCACCCGGCGAGACCTGTCAATTTGATTGGAGTCACGAAACGGCTGTCATCGGCGGGGTGGAGCAAACCGTCAAGGTCGCCCACTTTCGCCTGAGCTATAGCCGACAGATGTTCGTCATTGCCTATCCGCGTGAAACTCAGGAGATGGTGCTGGATGCGCATAATCAGGCGTTCGCTTTCTTTGGCGGCGTGACCAAACGCATGGTGTACGACAACCTGAAAACGGTGGTGGATGCGATCTTCGTCGGCAAGGAACGCCGCTTTAACCGACGCTTTTTGACCTTGGCCAATCACTATCTGTTTGAACCGGTGGCCTGTACGCCGGAATCAGGTTGGGAAAAAGGCCAAGTAGAAAATCAGGTGGGCAACATTCGGGAATGGCTGTTTACGCCAACGCCGAAGTTTGCTGACTTTACCGAGCTTAACGCCTGGCTGGCGAGACGCTGTCAGGAATTGGCAGGACGGCCCCACCCAGAACAATCCTCTCGCACGATCGCCGACTGTTTTGCCGAAGAACAACCGCTGTTAATGCCGGTCAAGGCCGTCTTCGATGGTTATGTAGAGGAGATGAGGCGGGTGACATCGCTTTGCCTGATTCGTATCGATCGCAACCGTTATAGCGTACCGGCTGAATGGGCCAATCGCGTGGTGTCGGTGCGGTTGACGGCAGATTGTGTACGGATGGCGGCTGAGGGGCGTGTTATTGCCGAGCATGCGCGTCGTTTTAGCCGTGATCAGTTAATCTGCGATCCCTGGCATTACCTGCCGGTGCTGGAGAAAAAGCCCGGTGCGCTTCGCCATGGGGCACCGTTTGTAACCTGGGATTTGCCGGTGTCGATCAAGGTGGTCCGCGATTGCATCCTCAAGCAGGACAAGGGTGACAGGGCTTTTGTCGATTGCTTGCTCATGGCCCGCGACCTCGGCGACAGTGGTCTGGATGCACTGGACGTGGCCTGCGATCTGACAAAAGCAAACCGGCATCATTAGCGCCGCGATTGTACTCAATGAAATGCGCCGTTTAACGGAAGCTGCCCAGCCTAAAACACTGGCAGATACACCTGCAACGACACCGGTGCTCACGCTGGAACCTGTGTCAGATTGCAGTCGTTACGACAGCCTGCGGAGTGTGCGCCATGTCCATTGATCGTACCGCACAACTGAAAGCGCTGCATCTGTTCGGCATGGCCTCGGCTTGGAACGAATGGCAAACCGAGTTCAGCATCCAGCAAAAACCAGTCATGCCGGAAGTCTGGCTGGATCGGTTGATAACGGCGGAACAATCGGATAGACAGGCGCGCAGCTTGAATTACCAACTCAAGGCCGCACGCTTTCCGATACATCGGGATTTGATGCAGTTTGAATGGCATGAAACACCGTTGCCGCAAGCCAGGGTCGAGCAACTCGCCACCGCCGGTTTCATGGATCAAGCCTATAACTTGATTTTAGTGGGTGGCACCGGAACGGGTAAAACCCATCTGGCGACAGCTCTGGGCGTAGCTGCCATCCACCAAGGCAAGCGCATTCGTTTTTACAACGCCGTCGATCTCGTCAACCAACTGGACAAGGAAAAACAGCAAGGCAAAGCCGGTAATCTGGCCAAGCAACTCACCGCCATGGATGCCGTCATTCTGGATGAGTTGGGCTATCTGCCGTTCCCGGCATCCGGTGGTGCCTTGCTATTCCACCTCATCAGTCAGCTGTATGAAAAAACCTCGCTGATCATCACCACCAATCTCAACTTTGGAGAATGGGTGCGGGTGTTCGGTGATGCCAAGATGACCACGGCGCTGCTCGATCGCATTACTCATCACTGCGATATCTTGGAAACTGGCAATGATTCTTATCGATTTAAACAGCGGAAAAAGGCGGTGGAAAACCAATAACCTTACAAACTAACTGGAAACTATTCGACGCTCTTTAGTGGAAAATTTTCAAAGCCGTTTGACATCACATACGTGCTCAATCGCCTGTTGTTACCCAGCAGTAGCACTAGAAAGGTCTGGTTTCACATCCGGTAACTTACTGTTTGGCGCATTAGGATACGGGTCACAGCAGTAGTACTGGGCAGGCCTGGTTTTACTAGGCCCTTCCAACTCAAAACCCTTTTTTCCTCAACTCTTTGGTCAGCACTTGCGCGTGTTTTGACAGCCTAGGCCGACTGCTGTCAGTCGCAGAAGTCAGCTAACAATTTAAAACGTACATTCAAGTTTGTTTTGCAGTAAGATAATTTAAATATACCCTTGTTACTCTCGGAATGTTAGGTAATTTCGAAACATTTACACTATGGGGCTTTAAACTTGAACTGCCCAATGAGTTTTTTTATTTCAAACAGGATCATCAATCAGCTCACCGTCCGTTTCTATAAATAACTGAGATTTACCTGATTTGAATCGAACAATCCATTTCGGCGTGTGACAGTAGATAATGAATTTCTGGATTTTCATATGAAGAACGATCTTATCGACTAAACGCATAATCTCTGTCTGGAGTTTTATCCGCACGTCATTATCGTCCAACAGATCAGTCAGCCTCTTAAATTCTACTAAATAAATTTGGACGTCAAAATTTAAAGAAATTTAGGCATAAGCAATTTCTGGACTACCTGGAAATTCCCTTAAGCGGCAAAAGACCTCTTTTCACGATACTGCCACAATGGCAACGAAAGTATCAGCAAACTTGCCAACCAAAGCAGCAATTGGCAGTTGGTTATCGTGTAGATGAAAGCCATCATCATTCTTTCGCCAACATCGGGATAGCTCTCGATAAAATCGTGCCCTATGATGAACGCATAAGTTTCGCCTGCGATAATCGCCAAAACCATGAACACTAGCGCATAGGCGGAAGCCCGTAGCGGCATCAGGATAAGAGCAGCTGCGATTAACATTGCCCAGCCCAATAATTGGCTGTAGTTGGTCGTCACCATAAATGTCGCATAAATCCTATCGGTAAATAGAGGATAAGCTTGTTCATAATTTGAGCTGTGCATAACAAAGGCCGTTTCGATGACGATTAAAATTAGGCCTGTTACAGCTAATACCAGACTTGCTGCTTTAACCCATTTCACTGAAAGAGTCTGTGTACCGAATAGGTCTTTAATTTCCCGCACAGATGCAAGGCTTCTCCCCTTTACGAAATAATGAATAAGCATGAAAACCAATATTCCAACCACGGGTATGCTGGTCACTGGAAAAGGGAAGCTCAAATACCGTCCATTCAGCGCTAAGGCCTGCGATTTATATAGCGCGATTGCAACAAAAGCCAGCAATAGATAGCGTATCCATAAGCCACTCTGTTCACTCATTTTGTCTGTTAACATATCGAGCGTTCGCCGGAGTATCAAGGCACCCAATAGCAAACTCAACCCTCCGATAAACAAAGCATGCAGGCGCTCAGTCAGACTATAGCTGGTATACCAATGATCGCCTATCTGGTTTACAAGCAAAGCGCTTAGCAATTGAGTAAAGCCGAGATATGCCAATAGGTGAAATGAAGCAAGCGGCAGGATCGCCTTTGCCTGCAAGCCGACCGCAAGCAGCGTGATCAACCCCGCATAAAGTAGTCGTTTCGGCCAATTTGGGTTTTCCGTTACTTTGCCAGTTAATGGGAACACCAATTCACGGTCTGCCGAATAAAGCCCCCAATTGGCGCCAACCACGCCTTCAAGCTGGCTTTTCCAAGGTTGGTTAAAAGCTTCGACGATATTGTAGTCAAAACCATTTTTATTGGCCAATTGCACCAGCGAACGGATAAACTTAGCTTCGTTGACGACACTAGGTACCGCCCAGCCGCGCTGTCGTCCGGCGCTAGGCCAACCCGATTCGCCGATCAGGATTGGCTTGCCTGGATAAACTTCGCGGATTTTCCGGTAATTCTTTTCGATATGCGCGGCGGTTTCTTCAATTTTTAAGGGTTCGTCTTCCCAATAGGGCAAGATATGAACGGTGAAAAAATCGACTTCCCGAGCGATTTCTGGATAACGCATATAAAAAGACCAGACGTCGGCGTATGAGACCGGCTGTTTGACCGCTTTTTTGACTTGACGAATATATTGCAGCAGTTGTTCGGGCTTTAATTCGCCCCTGAGCAGGACTTCATTGCCCACGATAACCCGCTTGATGACGTCGGGATATTCGTTAGCCACTTTAATCAATTGATCGATTTCAGCCTGATTCTCCTCTGCCATCGTCATACCCCCTATCCAGGCCCCCTGTATAACATTGA
>JBAQEN010000043.1:0-17897 GCA_049286765.1 Methylococcaceae bacterium | reverse complement strand
TCTCTGAACAACCGCGCATCGACCCTAAACGAATCGGCATCATGGGCTTCTCTTGGGGCGGCGTCGTGACAATGCTGACTGCCACTATTCCCTACACTTCGATGTATACCGGTGGCATGTTAAAGTTTGCCGCTCATGTCGCGCATTACCCGGTTTGTTGGGTATACAATCGCGTACCCGGATACGCCTTCAACGACTTTACCGGCTCACCGGTGCTGATCCAGGCTGGCGAACTTGATAACTACGATAACCCCGATACCTGCCCAAACCTGATTCAGTCACAGATCGCGCTGAACCCAAGCCTGCCTTTTTCGGTAAAGGTGTATCAGAACGCAACCCACGCTTGGGACCGTTTGCAACCTGCAATCACCGTGACTGATCCGTTCTCCCACTTGGGGATGGGCGGACAGGTTGAATTCGTCCCTAACCCGGGAAAGGCTTTTCAGTCGCGCTCCAATGCCGTGCGCTTTTTCAAAGAGTCGTTCGAGATGCCGCTCTAAACAAGAACTGGGAGACTCACTAGAGTTCAGGATTACCCAAGCGTTGCAGGGAAGCATGTTGATGTGCACTCCTGAACTTTAACACAGTAAGGCACAAAATACGTAGTGTACAAAGGTGTTAACAACATTGTACTGCATGTTGTTTTTTGAAAATGGCGTAATACGCTACACTTCGCCTGGTTGCCTCCAACGTTTTCAAGGTTCAAATAAACTTTTACCGTTAGCTTAGGGTCGAATTCAGCCCGTCAATGCTATGTTCAATTTGAACTGATTTTTGATGTCATCAGATCAAGTCCGGTATTTTGACCCTGAAACAGGGGCAACGGCTCGCATTGTCGGCATTGTTTTTTGTTTTTTTATCAACTCTCGTTTGCAACGGATTTTTTATATTGTTGTCACAGAAATATGAACAAAATTTCAATACAGCGCTTACGCGCGCATGTCTATGAACTTGCCGGTAAAATCGGGGAGCATAATGTTTTTCGTCCGGCTGCGCTGCATGCTGCGGAGGCTTATATTACGGAGGAATGGCAAAGGCAAGGCTATGCCGTCCGTAAACAGACGTATACCGCACAAGGCATTGAATGCGCCAATCTTGAAATCACCTGCACTGGCAATAGCTATAACAACGATGTCATCCTGATCGGCGCTCATTATGATTCGGTATTGGGCAGTCCAGGCGCAAATGACAATGGCAGCGGCGTTGCAGCGTTGCTGGAACTTTCTCGTCTGTTCAAGGAAGTTCCGCCTGAAACCAGTCTGCGTTTTGTCGCTTTTGTCAATGAAGAGCCGCCTTTTTTCTATTGGCGCAATATGGGCAGTATGGTGTATGCAAAAGCCGCCAGGCAACAGGGTAATCCGATACGTTTTATGATCTCGCTGGAAACCATCGGCTGTTATCGAAATCAGCAAGGCAGTCAAACTTATCCGCCTTTACTGAAATATTTTTATCCCGATACCGGCAATTTTATTACTTTTGTTTCTAACTTGCGCTCTCGACGCATCATGCGGGACTGTGTCCGGTTGTTTTCCTCGGTGACAGATTTTCCGGTGCAATCCATTGCTACTCTGGCGCTTGTACCGGGGGTATCCTGGAGTGATCATCTGGCGTTTTGGCGGCACGGTTATAAGGCTTTCATGATTACCGATACCGCTTTCTATCGTTATCCCTATTACCATACGGCTCAGGATACGCCGGATAAACTCAATTATGTGCCGTTTGCAGAAATGACTAACGGCCTGTTTTTGATGTTATCCCGCCTGGCGAACACAGGAAGGCGCAATCAATTAGCGTTATAGCTGACTGCAAGAGTAACTTGTCCGCAGCCGGTTCCTAAAAAAGCTACTTACATTCAACTCATAAGTGCAATCGATAATTATCGGACTTGAAGAAGGCTTGATGATATTGAATCGCTCTACAAGCGATAGGGTGGTTTATTGACGCGAAACTGTTACAGCCATTGCTTTTTCTTAAAAAACCTTAGCAAAAACAATGTTACGCCAATGAATATAATCCACAAGACCGGGTAACTCCATCGCCATTTTAGTTCCGGCATATAGTCGAAGTTCATGCCATAAACGCCTGCGATAAAGGTTAATGGAATAAATATCGAGGCAAACACAGTGAGCACTTTCATGGTTTCATTCATTTTGTTACTGACACTGGATAAATAAATATCCAGCATACCTGCTATCAAATCCCGGTAGGATTCCATGGCTTCAATAATGCGTATCGCATGATCGTAAATATCACCGAAATAACGTCTCGTCTTCTCATCCAATAAAGGCGACTCACTACGTTGGATAGCAGCCAGTAATTCTCGTAAGGGTGAAATTGATCTGCGCAAAAAAATTAACTCGCGCTTGAATTTCTGGATTTTTGACAGTGTCTTTGCCGATGGATTGGTCAGTAAATCATCCTCAACAGATTCAATCAGTTCATCAAAGGAGTCTTGGAGCGCAAAATATTCATCGACAATGGTATCCATGATGATATAAGCAAGATAATCCGCGCCAAGGTTTCTGATTTGGCTCTTATCATTGTTCAGCCGGTTTAAAATGGGATCGAATATCTCATCGGGTTTTTCCTTGAAGGTAAATACAAACTTGTTTAGTATCAATAAACTTATTTGTTCATATTCGACGTTAAATTCCTCGTTGCCTAAGGAAATTGCTTTAAGAACAATAAATAAATAATCATCAAATTCCTCGAATTTGGGACGTTGATGGGTGTTAAGAATATCTTCCAGCACCAGTGCGTGAATATCAAAATGTTGCCCTATGGCATCAATAATGCCTACATCTTTTAATCCGTCAACAATGACCCAGGTTATCGTGTCGGTCGTTTTGTAAGGTAGAAGATCTTCAATCGATTTAACCGTATGCTTTTCCAGGGTTGATTTATTGTAATTGACTACCGATATTTTATGCTCATGCTTATGCACTTCGCCAACATGCACCAGCGAACCGGGTGGTAATCCGGATTTTTCAGCAGCGGAACTGAGTGATTCAGACATGATTTTTCCTTGGATTTGTTTGGTTTGGACTAGATATACTCTGCACGGTTACGTTTGCACAAACCGCTTAACAAAAACAGCAATGGCGGCCGCGTTGAGTCTGGATGTTTTACTTATAGGATGTATTGTTTACTTATAGCCCCCGCTTTTTCTTTGACCAGTTTAGGCACAAGGTAGCCGGGCAGCCTGGCTTGAACGTGCTTGATAAGCATCAGGGCTTCCGGTTCAGATACCTCAAAATGCCCTGTGCCCGTCGCTTTGTCCAATACATGCAGATAATAAGGAATAACGCCGTGAATGAAAAGCTGTTCACTCAGTTCACATAATACCGCTACATTGTCATTAACGTCTTTTAATAATACCGATTGGTTAAATAATGTAATGCCATTGTTTTTTAGCTGCTTGCAAGCGGCAATGACACGGGTATTGATTTCGTTAGCATGGTTACAATGTAGAACCATTACGATTTGTTTAGTACTTTGTACCAATGTGTTGATGAGTTCATCAGTTATTCGGGCGGGTAAAACAATAGGCAAGCGGCTGTGTATTCTAATGCGTTTTAAATGTTTGATGTTGCTCAGTTGCTGGATGAGTTTGGCGAATCTTGTATCGCTTAGTAGCAATGGATCTCCGCCGCTTAAAATAACTTCCGAGATGCCGGTGTCCTCCTGAATATATTGGATGGCGGCATGTTCATTTTGTTTGCCCAGTTGCAAGTCGGCGTAGGGAAAGTTGCGGCGGAAACAATAGCGGCAATTTATAGCGCAACTGCCGGTATTGATAAATAAAACCCGGCCATGATATTTGTGGATTACACCCGTCCGGGCGGCCGCTGGAAGATCGCCGACAGGGTCGCGGCTAAAGCCTGGGTAAGCAAACAGCTCATCTTTAACGGGCAATACTTGCCGTAATAAGGGATCGTATGGGTTACCTTTTTCCATACCGGCGGCAAAACTCAAGGGCACACGTAACGGGAAATCTTCGGCGGCAGCGATTGAAACCGGCAAGTCATCAGGTGACAAGTGCAGATAATGACATAAGTCATTGATCGTAGCGAAGGCTTCGGCAAGTTGCTGTTGCCAGTTTTTAGTAAAATGCAGTGTCTCATTATGTTGATCTGACATGAAAGTGCTTATTTAAAGTTTCTATCGATTGTTGCCTCTATTATAATGGTTCAGTTTTACATTGTTTGTCATCTTGAGGATAAAATGGCTAGTTATAGTACTAATGAATTTAAAGCGGGATTAAAGGTCATGCTGGATAATGATCCCTGTGCGATTATTGAAAATGAATTTGTCAAACCGGGTAAGGGGCAAGCCTTTAACCGGGTAAAAATCAGAAACCTGAAAACAGGCCGGGTGATTGAAAGGACTTTTAAATCCGGTGAGTCGCTTGATGGCGCCGATGTGGTCGATGTTGAAATGCAATATCTGTATAACGACGGTGAGTTTAGACATTTTATGGTGCCTGATTCGTTCGAACAGTATCAGTGTGATGAAAAAGCCGTAGGTGAAGCGAGTAAGTGGCTTAAGGATCAGGACTCTTGTACGATTACATTATGGAATGATGCGCCTTTGTCGGTTACTCCGGCTAATTTCGTTGAATTAGCGATTATCGAAACCGATCCGGGTGTGCGTGGTGATACCTCTGGTGGCGGTGGCAAACCGGCCAAGCTGGAAACGGGTGCTGTAGTGCGAGTCCCGTTGTTTGTACAACAGGGCGAGGTTATCAAGGTTGATACCCGTACCGGAGAATACATCTCGCGTGTGAAAGAATAGTGCCGAATACATGGCAGCCTGCATGCTCTTTAGAATTGATGCGTTTAAGAGCCAGGATGCTTCATAATATCCGGCATTTTTTTTCAGAAAAAGATGTGCTCGAGGTGGAAACGCCGTTGCTTGGGTTTAGCTGCGGCACCGATCCGCAGTTGGATTTTTTTACTACGGAGTACGGGTTGCCGCCACAGCAACACAGATTATTTTTGCAAACATCCCCCGAGTTTGCCATGAAGCGGCTGCTGGCTGCGGGTAGTGGTTCCATTTACCAAATATGTAAAGCCTTCAGAAATGGCGAATTGGGACGCTTTCATAATCCTGAGTTTACGATGCTGGAATGGTATCGGGTCGGCTTTACCTTGCCGCAACTGATGGATGAAATTGCCGAATTGATAGGCTTGCTGTTTAAGGGGCGCCGGACTTTGGATACAGCGCAGCGATTCAGTTATCAGGAAGTATTTCAGCGTTATACGGGCTTGGATCCCCTGGTTTTTTCATATCAGGATTATTGTGCCTACGCGCTGGATAATCACATACCTGAAGCAGTGAATATTTCCGAATATGATCACGCTTTATGGCTGGATTTTATTTTCAGTCATAAGATTCAACCACAGTTGGGCGAAAACGCTTTGTGCATGGTTTATGATTATCCTGCTTGCCAGTCATCATTAGCACGCATCAATGCCGGCAATTCGCTGGTCTCTGATCGTGTCGAAGTGTTTATCAATGGCATTGAATTAGGCAATGGCTATTATGAATTGGCCGATGCAACAGAGCAGGACAGGCGATTTGACAAGGAAATCGGCATCAGGCAGCAAAGAAAACAGCCTGTAACCGTTAAAGATAAACATCTTATAGCCGCGCTGGAAGCCGGACTTCCGGATTGTTCGGGCATAGCCATAGGTCTGGATCGTTTATTAATGCTGTTGTCAGATAGCGCGTCCATTCAGGAAGTGCTTAATTTTCCTATAGACAGGGCTTAAGTTGTTTAAATATTTACTGTGTTATAATTAGGCGAGTTCTTCATTTTTTAGATAATGATGTTAAATTTTTAGCTGTTTACATGAAATCAAATATTTTTTCTTGCTTGTTATTGCTGTGTCTGCTGGTTTCATATGCAGTTAAAGGTGATGAAGAATTCGTTGTCGAGGATATTCAGGTTAAAGGTCTGCAGCGCATCTCTTTGGGTACTGTTTATAACTATCTTCCGGTTAATGTAGGTGATAAGTTTTCTTTAGATAATGTTTCAACTGCTATTAAGTCGCTATTCAAAACAGGATTTTTTAAGGATGTATCAATTGAAAGAGAAGGTTCAACGTTAATCGTTAATGTTGTGGAACGCCCTTCCATAGCAAAAATCATATTTGAAGGCAATAAGGATCTCAGCAAAGAGGACTTGACAAAAGCGTTAGATAAAATTGGTTTGTCTGAAGGTAAAATTTTCGACAGGCAAGTGCTTGATAAAGTCGAGCAAGAATTAACGCGCCAATATCTTAGTCATGGTAAATATGGCTTAAAGATTAAAACAGATGTATCTAACTTGACACGGAATCGCGTTGGAATTCATATTAAAATTTCTGAGGGTAGGGTTACCAAGATCAAGGAGATTAACATTGTTGGTAATAATGCTTTTGATGATAAAACCCTGCTAAGTAAATTTGAATTAAACACTTCCAATTTGCTATCTTTCTACAGTAAAGATGACCAGTACTCGAAGCAAAAATTATCTGCGGATCTTGAAACACTGCGGTCGTATTATTTAGACCGGGGATATATTAACTTTTCGGTTGAATCCACTCAGGTAGCCATTACGCCGGATAAAAAAGATATTTATGTCACTATCAATGTTAAAGAAGGTGATGTTTACACGCTATCAAAAGTAAAACTGGCGGGTAATTTGGTGGTAGCTCCCGACGAGCTGATCAAACTGGTCAGTGTCGGCCCAGGGGAAATTTTTTCCAGAAAAAATGCAACAGATACATCAAAAGCCATTCAGGATCGATTGGGTGATGAAGGTTATGCGTTTGCAAACGTTAATATGGTGCCTGAAATTAACGAAGCCCAAAAGACGGTTGATATGGCTTTTTTTATTGATCCAGGTAAACGTGTTTATGTTCATCGTATTAATATGAGCGGAAATACTAAAACCCGTGATGAAGTATTACGTCGCGAAATGCGCCAAATGGAAGCCAGTTGGGCTTCAAGTTCAAAAATTGAACGTTCAAAAACGCGTCTTGAACGCCTGGGCTATTTCGAATCGGTCAATGTTGAAACACCGCCTGTTGTAGGCACCGCCGATCAGATTGATGTGAATTATTCGGTGGTAGAAAAGGCTTCAGGAAATTTATCGGCGGGTATCGGATACTCTCAGGTCCAAGGCATAGTTTTAAATGCCAATATCTCGCAGGATAACGTCTTCGGCTCGGGCAAGCGAGTGAATGTTGCTTTTAATAACAGTGACTATACGACTAATTACCAATTTGGTTTTTTTAATCCCTATTTCACCGTGGATGGCGTTAGTCAGGGATATAATATCGGTTATGCAAAGCGAAATGCCGGAGCAGTGAACATTGCCAATTATTCTACTGATGTCTTCGATACCGGCGTTAATTTCGGAATTCCTTTGAATGAATTCGACCAGTTACGTTTTGATATTGACGTAAAGCACACTACGTTAAAGGTTAATGAGAGCAATGATTGTACTTTCGAGACTTGCAACCCTAATATTTCCAGAGAAATCCGGCAGTTCATCAGGGAAGAAGGCAGCAAGTTTTGGACCCTGGCTCCAGCAGTGAGCTGGACTCACGACACCCTTAATCGGGCAATATTCCCGAATAAAGGAGGCCAACAGCGTCTGTCTGCATTAGTGACAGTTCCGGGTAGTGACCTGCAATATTATAAAGTCGCTTACAGACATCAGCATTATTTTCCTTTAGCTAAGGATCTTACGTTCAAACTGAATGGCGAAATCGCTTACGGAGACGGCTATGGGAATACCAGTGGATTGCCTTTTTTTGAAAATTATTTTGCTGGCGGTACCGGTTCAGTACGCGGCTTTAAGAATAATACTATCGGGCCGAGATCTACCCAAGATAACCTATTTGGCGGCTCCTTTAATACAGGAAATCCAATTGGCGGCTCCAGTAAAATAATTGGCAATGCAGAGTTGTTTTTTCCTGTGCCCTTTATGTCAGAAACAAAATCGGTCAGATTGGGAACCTTTTTTGATGTGGGAACTGTCAGTAATGGCTTTTCAGTCAATGACATGAAATATTCTACCGGAGTTTCAGGTGAGTGGTTGTCTCCATTTGGAGCATTATCCGTTAGTGCTGCATTACCTTTGAATGTTGCTCCAGAAGATCAGGAACAGGTGTTCCAATTCAACTTTGGCCAAAACTTCTAACATAAGTTGTTTTGGTTTAATGGGCTTATCGCCTATAATTTAACAAGATATAATCCACCTTTTTTTTACACTTTAAATTAACCATAATCGGAGTTCGATTTAACAATGAAAAAGAAAATTGCTTTATTTTTAGGCTTGTTGTTAGTTGCAAATGTTAGTTTTGCTGATTTAAAAATTGGCTTCGTTA
Organism: Methylococcaceae bacterium; assembly: GCA_049286765.1. Lineage (GTDB taxonomy): Bacteria > Pseudomonadota > Gammaproteobacteria > Methylococcales > Methylomonadaceae > JAGXGJ01. The sequence goes on along the minus strand of JBAQEN010000043.1, from coordinate 9,516 downwards.
ATATACCTGCTGTTCTTGAAAAAGCGCCCCAAGCTGAAAAAGCTAAAAAACGTTTGGAACAAAAATTCTCACCTCGAGATAAGCAATTAGTCTCTCAACAAAAAGAAATCCAAAGTATGGAAGAGAAATTGACCCGAGACGCATCGGTGATGAGTAGTTCGGAAAAAAATAATCTTGAAAAAGATATTCTAAATAAGAAAAGGGATGCAAAAAGAGCGCAACAGGAGTTTAGTGAAGACTTTAATGCCAGCCGGAATGAAGAATTGGGCAAATTGCAACGTCGCATCGTTGAAGCTGTTCGAGCCATAGCAAAAGAGCAGGAGTATGATCTATTGCTTACTGATGGCGTTATTTATGCCAATGACCAAATTGATATAACAGCTCAAGTCCAGCAAAAATTGTCAACTATGCCCGAGTAGGTAGCTTATTATGTTTAAGCATGCGCGCTCTAATCCTACCCTAACCCTAAAGAAGCACTCTAATCATGTCTATTACGTTAGATATTTTACAAATACAGGCATTCTTGCCGCATCGTTATCCATTTCTATTGATTGACAAAGTGATTGAGTGCGAACCAGGGATTAGATTGTTAGGAGTGAAAAACGTCACTTATAATGAGCCGTTTTTTCAAGGTCATTTTCCGCAAAAACCGATTATGCCGGGTGTTCTGATTTTGGAAGCCCTGGCGCAGTCGACTGGCTTGTTAGCTTCAGAAACAGCTGGGGACGAATTAGCAGGGATGATCTACTATTTGGTGGGTATTGATAAAGCCAAGTTTAAAAGACCTGTTGTGCCGGGAGATCAATTGATGCTGGAAGCAAAATTTATAAAAAGTAAACGTAATATCTGGGCATTTGACTGTCGTGCAGAAGTTGACGGCGAATTTGTCGCAAGCGCTGAAATTAGATGTGCAGCGGTGGTAGATTAATTTTGATTAATCCAACAGCCTTAATTGATAATCATGCTGAACTAGCCGATGATGTGTCTGTAGGCGCTTATACCGTTATAGGTGCCGATGTAACAATTGGTGCTGGAACTGTTATAGGTCCCCATGTTGTTATTAAAGGACCTACTGCTATAGGGATGAAAAATCGCATCTATCAATTCACCTCAATCGGCGAGGATCCGCAAGATAAAAAATATGCGTTTGAGGTAACCCGGCTTGAAATTGGTGATAGAAATACGATTCGAGAATTTACCTCGATGCACAGGGGAACCATCCAGGATAACAGTGTTACCAGGATTGGTAATGATAACCTGTTTATGGCATACACTCACGTAGCTCATGATTGCATTATTGGCGATCATGTCATTATGGCTAATGGAGCTTCTTTAGCGGGACATGTGCACCTGAATGATCATGCTATATTAGGCGGATTTACCTTGGTGCATCAATTCACTCAAATAGGTCAATACAGCTTCGCAGCGATGGGAAGTGCAATTACACAGGACATTCCGCCTTTTATTATGGTTGGTGGGAAGCCTACCCGGCCTCACGGCATAAATTCAGTTGGCATGGAGCGTAACGGCATATCTGCTGAAGATATCCGATTAATTCGAAATGCTTATAAAATAATTTATAAGATGAATTTACGGTTAGAGGACGCCATAGAGCAAATAGAAGAACTATCGCGAGATAGTAGTCGATTATTTGAATTGGTTGGCTTTTTGCGCAATGTGCGTAGGGGAATACTGCGCTAATTGTTTCAAACTTTCCAACCGTAATAGTATTATTTAGCAAGCATGTTGCTATGGATAACGTCCATTTAATCAAAATCAATCAAAAAATTATGGTTGCCGGGGTCGATGAAGTAGGACGAGGGCCGCTCGCAGGACCGGTGGTAGCGGCAGCCGTAATACTAGATCCAGTAAGGCCAATCAATGGCTTGGCCGACTCTAAAACACTTAGCGAGGGTAAGCGTAATTGCCTTTTTACAATGATTAAGGAGAATGCTTTGGATTGGTCTGTGGGGATAGCCAGTGTTAAGGAGATTGATGAACTCAATATCCTCCAGGCAACGTTGCTGGCCATGCAACGAGCTGTAAATGGATTAGCTATACAACCCGATGAAGCTTTAATAGACGGCAATTGTCTTCCTCAATTGATAATTCCCGCTCAGGCTATTGTGAAAGGCGACAGTAAAGTAAAAGCGATCAGCGCCGCTTCTATTTTGGCGAAAGTAGAGCGAGACAAGATCATGGTCGACTATCACAAAAAATATCCCGATTTTTCGTTTCATCTGCATAAAGGTTACGGCACACGGCAGCATATAAACGAGATCAATCAATTTGGCATTTTACCCGTACACAGAAGAACGTTTAATCCGGTAAAATTGATGATCGTACAACAAAGCTGAGGCGTTTGCCTTAATCGGCACTAACCAATTTATGCTTCAAAAAGACTCACCTGAGCCCTTTGTCTACGCTCAGGAGAGCCGTGCCGAAGGGCTCAGGATAAACGAAATCGAACTTGATTATAAATGTTACTAATCTTTTTCTATCCATTCTTCCAGTGCCGCAATAATGCTTTTGGCTTGTTCTTTACTTGAAATATTAAATTTGGATTTTTGTTGATATTCGCCGTTACGTTTTTGATAACGTCGAATAGTATACTTATCGGGGCTATATTCTTCCTTTGCGCGATTCCAGTCCTGATAACGGAACATAATCGTAGCCCACGCGCCTTTAGTCAGCACTTTTTTATCCAGTTCTTTAACGGTTTCAATACCGCCATCTTCGTATGCTACCGTTAATTCATCTACAGTTTCAGCCATAGTATTCTCAAGTAAGTAATTCAATGTGTTCAGTTTAGCAAAACGATACCATGTACCGTTAAGGTTTTTAATATGGGCCTAGGTCAAAGATAATTTGAATTCTCTTCATTCTTTGACTTTTCGTCTTATTTTCCAAAAAATTGCCCAAAGGCGCGACTACCATTGCCGGTTTTAATCGTATCAATTACTTGCAAGGTTTTGGCATCAATTACAGACACAGTGCTATCGAACCAATTAGCCACATACACATGCCTGTCATCGGGATGTGTGCTGATCCCTTCTGGTTTATTACCCACTTCAATCAAGCCGATTTCTTTTAAGGTTGCGGTATCAATGACCGACACAGAGCCGTCATCCTGATTAGTCACAAACAGACGGCTGTCATTAAGCGCCAATGCGGCGGCATAAGGCAGCATATTAACCTTTACGGTAGCGATAGGCAGCATACGACTGGTTTCTACCACTGTCACATCATCACTCTGTACATTGGCAACATAAATGCGCTCGCCCCTGGCATCAATCGTAAGCCCAAAAGGATGTGAGCCGACCAATGTGGTCTTATTGATAGCCAGTTTGTTAAGACTGATTTTAGAAACCGAATCACTGAGCCGGTTGGCGACATACAACCAACGATTATCCGGACTGACTACCAAACCCGATGGAGAATTGCCTACAGGGATGGATTTAATAATTCTAAGGTTGTCAGCATCGATAACATCGACCTTGTCATTATACCAATCCGCCACATAAACCCTTTTACCATCTATTCCTGCCGCAATCCCTAATGCCCCATCACTCACTGGGACCTTAGCAATAATCTCGCGCTTTTTTACATCTAAAACTGCGAAGCCCTTGGCTTCCGGCGTGCTGATATAGACTCTGTCCCCCGCAGGCGCGACTGCAACGCCGGCTGGCTTGCCGGACACAGTAATAGTATCGACTACCTTGTTCTTTTTGGTATCAATAATAGAAATACTGTCATCCAATTGATTGCTGATATAAGCAAAAGGTGCAGCTGCCAGTGGCAGGGTAAAAAAAGTTGTAGCGACTGTTATCATTACAACTTTGCGCTTCACAGAAAACACCTTACTTTTCAGCTAAAGTTTTTAGATTGATCAAACCCGTTTTTAAAATAGCTGCCACGGCTGCATTAGCTGTTTCTTCGTTCATTTCCACAGGTGGATTGTTGTTCGTGTAAGCGCGGTAATAACCGGCAGTCCAGTTAACAACAGAAGTATCGCCTTTAGCTTCTACCTCAATAGTTGCTGAGTAGTTGTCTACAGGCAATACGGGTACTTTTTCTTCAACACCCGCATGAGTAATTGTTTTGGCAGTGCTCATCTCGATAATCTTGTAAGCATAAGACATTTTTGCCTCATCATACTTTTTCATTTCTTCCTTGATTGTACCGCCGTCTTTTAAGGTCAGAACACGTGTTGCGCCTTTTTTATTACCGCCTTCACCGGTTGTGTTAAAAATATCGGGATGCCAGGACATATCACCGAAATTTTTGATAAGAGCCCAGACTTTTTCAGCAGGCGCATTGATGGTGATTTGCTCTTCGGCTTTTTGACGGACAGGGCCGTGAGCACTGGCAACCGCAGTGAAAAAGAACAGTAAAACTGACGCAATTAATGTAATTTTCTTCATACTAACTCCTAATTTGTGAACATGAACATTTTAAGCAGTGCATTATATGACAACTGGATACAGCAAGCATTAGTTGGTTGCAATCATAACGCCAACAGGCTCCTTGCCGCTTCAATAATCTTATCTTCATTAATTTCTCTGATCGAATAATCCCGTTTATCCAATTTATATGGATTAACTATTGAAGCCGATTTAACCACTTTGTTGATGCGGGTCTGATAGACCCGGCTAACGGGTGTAGGTCCAAAGATCGTGATCGATGGTTTATTTAATGCCCATGCCATATGAGTAGGTCCGGTATCGTTCCCGATCAGCAAATCGGCATGGGCAATAAGCGCTTTCAGGCTGTTCAAATCCAGTTTAGGCATAACTTTGATATGGTCTGATTGCAGGGACATCCATTCCGCTTTTTTTCTTTCCTGATCGTTGCCCCAAACTACCATACAGTTTTGTTGTAACGCCTGAGCTATTTTTACAAACTTATCCACCGGATAGTTTCTGCTGCCCCAGGTCGAACCGATAACCAGAACAATGTTGAGCCTGTCTTTTAACAAAAAATCATATAGCTGTTGATCTTCATCGGTAAAAAATAAAAACGGTTTTTTGTTTAGGATCTGCTCAGTTGTAATGGTTATTCCTAAAGGACTGGATAGAACCAGTGCATTTCTATCGATAGTATTAGTATGGTATGCACAAGCGACTTTGATATCATAAAACCATGCGGCAGCTTTTTCCCGGGCTGAAGCGGCATCGAAGCCGGCGATACGTTTGCCCAGCAGTCTGGCGGTGATTGCGGATTTAATCAGTCCTTGCGCATCAAGGACCAGATCATAGTTGTTAAGTGCATAAGCGCGGATTTTTTTGATTTGCTGAACAATGCCTGTCTTATTGGTTTTTAACGATTTCAGATTGACTGTTAATACATTATTGATATCGGGATTGTTTTTTAAAATCCCGGCAAAGCCTTCTTCAACAATCCAGTCTATTTGCATGGCGGGGTATTGCGCTTTGATGAACTGTAGCGCAACCATCGCATGAACAATGTCACCCAGCGCGGAGAGTTTAACAATTGCAATTTTCATGATGACAGCATTTAAATGATTTACACAATGGTCGACTTAAGTCGACCATTGTGTAAACAGGCGACTAAGTCCGCCGCTACAAGAATTAGGCTTCCAACTATTAAATAACATCAATGATTTGATCGGGTTTAATGTCGACCAGGCACTTGGTGTGACCTAACGGACAGTCACGCTTAAAACAAGGGGCGCAATCAAGATTTAAGCAAATGACTGTTGCCTTCGCATTAAGCGGCGGCGTGAATTTGGGGTCGGATGAACCATAAAGGGCAATTATTTTTTTATCCAGCGCTGCTGCGACATGCATCAAGCCTGAATCATTGGTCACCACGGTATTAACCAGTGACATTAAATCTACCGCTTCGGCCAACGAAGTCCGGCCGGTAAAATCGGTACAGAACCCGGAAGCTTCGCTATTGATATGTTTGGCTACTTCTTTATCCTTATCAGAACCAAACAGCCAAATCTGCCAACCCTGGTCGATTTTGTACCTGGCAACCTCAGCATAATAGCTTGCTGGCCAACGCTTTGCCGCGCCATATTCAGCGCCCGGACATAAGGCCAGGATTTTTTCCGAGGGTGTTAAGTTGAATTTTTCAATAACGGTATTTTGTTGATCAGGGTTAATGACGAGGCCAGGGACAGGATACTCAAGCGGCAACGGTGTAAGGTGCGGCAAGCCCAATGCTACAAAGCGCTGAACAGTCATCGTCAGCGTCTGTTTGTCAAGTTTTCTGGCATCGTTGAGCAAGCCCCAGCGGGCTTCGCCAAGATAACCCGTGCGAACGGGGATATCAGCAAAAAACGGTATCAATGCCGATTTCCAGGAATTCGGCAGCACAATGGATTGATCATAACCTACTGAACGCAATCGTTTGCCCAAATTGTATCTGGCCATCAAGCCAAACTGACCATGCGTCAATGGCATGGCAATGGCTTTGGCAACTTCAGGCATTCTTTCCAGCAACGACAATGACCATGCCGGAGCCAGCACATCAATACTACAATCCGGATGGGTATTTTTTAACGTGATAAACAGGCTTTGCGCCATCACCATGTCGCCAACCCAGGAAGGGCCAACGACTAAAATCTTTGGCGATTTTTTCAAAATCTTAATAAACGTAAGTCAACCATTCAGTATGATCGTCTCTGCGTCCATGAACATAATCAAAATAAAGACCTTGTAACAGTTTGGTAACTGCTCCACGATCACCGCTCCCGATAGCACGATTATCGAGTTCTCTAATTGGCGTGACTTCAGCGGCGGAACCTGTAAAAAACGCTTCATCGGCAACATAAATCTCATCGCGGGTAATACGTTTTTCGATGACTTCAAAGCCTTGTTCCCGAGCAATCGTGATAACTGTATCACGGGTGATGCCTTCCAGCGCCGAGGTGGTTTCCGGGGTATAAATTTTACCGTTGCGCACGATAAACAGGTTCTCAGCGCTGCCTTCAGCGGCAAAACCTTCATGATCGAGCATTAACGCTTCATCGTAGCCGTTAGCTAATGCTTCTTGCAGCGCCAGTATGGAATTTATGTAATTACCGTTAGCCTTGGCTTTGCACATCGTACTGTTGTGATGATTACGGGTATAAGAAGACGTGCGAATACGAATTCCGTGCTCGATGCTGTCATCCCCCAGATAGGCGCCCCAAGGCCATGCCGCCGCCATGACATGGACTTTCAGGTTATCTGCACGGAGGCCCATACCTTCGGAACCAAAAAAACACATACTGCGAATGTATGCGCTGTCTAAATTATTTTTAGCAACGGCATCACGATGAGCTTGATTCAACTCTTCTTTAGTAAACGGCATCGGCATATTCATAATATGCGCCGAACGAAACAGCCGGTCGGTGTGTTCCTGCATTCTAAAAATAGCCGTGCCTTTTTTTGCATGATAGGCTCTTATGCCCTCAAATACACCTAATCCATAGTGTAATGTATGCGTTAATACGTGGACTTTTGCTTCGCGCCACTCAACCCACTGTCCATCCAGCCAAATAACGCCGTCTCTATCGTCCATCGTCATCATTTATTCCCCAAATATATAGTATTCATTAGTATTTTTTAACCAAGTTGTGGATCAAAAGCCTTTTGGCATTTTTTAATCACTATGAAGACCACGAATTTTTTCTTCGTGATCTTTCAAGGTAAAAGCTAAATTAGCCTACCAACTTAGTCCATAAAATCATGCCAAATTTGCGCAACTTGTTTGCTCATTTCAACAACTTCGGCCTCATTTACAAGCACTCGCTCTCCTTGTAAAACCAGTTTATGTCCATAATCACGATAAGTACAATAAGCCGCTTTAAGTGTTTTTGCCTCTGTTTTGGTCATAAACCCGTCTTCCTGCAAGCCTTCAATCAACCTTACATTATCCGTGTAGGTCGTTAATGCTTCATTTTTTGCTGCCCGCGCTAAAATGCCAAATTGTACTATAAACTCTATATCAGCAATACCACCTTTACTTTGTTTTAAGTCAAACTTGCTCGATTCTTTCGTTGCCAATGCGTCACGCATCTTTTCGCGCATTTCACGTACTTGGGTTTTCAATTGACTTAAATCCCTGGGTAAGCTCAAGATTCTGCACCGAATGGACTCATACTGTGCTTTTAATCGCAGATCGCCGGCAATAAATCGCCCTCTGACTAATGCTTGATGTTCCCATGTCCAAGCCTGATTTTTTAAATAGTCCTCATAAACGTTAATATGCGTGACCAATAAACCGGAATCCCCGCTGGGACGTAAACGCATATCAACTTCATAGAGTAAGCCCGACAACAGCTTGGTATCCAGAATATGCCGAACTTTAAGCCCCAACCGACCGTAAAATTGAGAACTGGGAATCGGTTTTTCGTCTACAGGACGTAGGCGAGGGGCGTGAGCAGGAGCGGAAGCTTCGCCATCGGTTAGTGCATTGCCATCCTGACAATCGTACAGAAACACCAGATCCAGATCAGATCCATAACCCAGTTCAATACCACCCAGCTTGCCAAAGCCGAGAATGGCAAAGCCTTTATCTGTGTTATTGCTGTCAGGCGGAAAACCGTGTTTTTCGGTCAGCATAAGCCACGACCGGTCAAGGACATGAGCTACTATGACTTCGGCTATACAGGTCAAATAGTCACTGACCACCATGATTGGGATCGCACCCATAATATCCGCTGCGGCAACTCTCAAGACATTCAATTGTTTAAATTGGCGCAGTACAATCATCAATTGCTCAAGGTCTTGCACATCAATATTCGCTAACAAAATGGTCAGTTGTTCATCAAGATCCTCTTTTTTGAGTGGCTCAAATAAAGTACGGGTGTCCAGTAATTCATCAAATAATATGGGATACCGTGATAAATAGTCACAAATCCAGGGACTGGCCGATGACAAGCGCAGTAATTGGGCTAAAGCATCGGGGTTTTCAGCTAATAGCGATAAATAAACATTTCTACCTGCAACCGCTTCAAATAAACCGAGTATGCGTTTTAAGGTTTCATCAGGATTATCAACTTGCTGCATCGCCTCAATTAATTGCGGCATTAACCGGTCAAGAACCTTCGCGCCTTTGCTCGTCAAGCGTCTGATTGAGGCAGCGTTTTTAAAATGTTTGATGGCTGCAAGGCTGTTTTCGGTCTGCTGAAAACCAAAGAAGTTTAAGTTATCCCGTAATACCGCATCATCCCCTGCGCCAATCCAAATCTGTTGACTATGCTGATCTTTTATTTCCTGCCTGGAGAGAGAAAAAACCTGATCAAATACTGCATGTACCTGTGCTCTTACCGTATCCAGATGGTTTTTAAAACTGTTCCAGTCGGGATAATTCAGAGAATAGGCGAGTATCTGCTGCACGGATGCATCAGTCGGCAAATCATGCGTTTGCCGGTCCTGATATTGCTGGATATGGTTTTCGACTCTGCGCAGAAAGCAGTATGATTGTTTTAACTGTTCAGCATCGTTTGGGGCCAGTAATTCCAGTTCGCCAAGAATTCGAAGTACATCCAGGATGCCACGT
>JBAQEN010000042.1:0-9666 GCA_049286765.1 Methylococcaceae bacterium | reverse complement strand
ATCTGGGGATCGGGATAGGTTTGAAGAAAGCGAATGTGGAGGGTGTCGCTTATGAAACCTACAAAAAGAATTTTGCCGGAGGTGATTCCAAAAAAATGGACAACATTCAGAACGGATACGAATCTGCGGAATAGCACGCTGTCCTGTTGATTTAACTGTCGATTATAAGGCTTCAACGTTTTTGCCTGTTGCCGTGCGCTTTAGCTTGAAGCCTGTTTTCATTAACGCAGCTCTTGTAGCGTTATTTATTTGTTCGGCTCCTGTTTCTTCAGCATCATTTGAATATCTTTATATAGAAGCGAACGAGGGCGATTCCAGCGGCGGGCATAGCGCGATACAATTCGGCGATGAAGTTTATCATTATCAGCATCATGACTCCGGTTTGATTCGTTTGCTTAGGCAAGATAAACAGGAATTTCATTTCCTGTATCGTTTTTTGCAGAACCGTCGCATTCATTTAAATCATATTGAGGTATCCGAAGATACCTTCAATAGGCTCAGAGAGCATTTCAAGTTACAGTTTCTTGCACAAGATCAGCAGCTTAAGCAATTGAATGATTTACATAGGGATCGTATCCTTATTCAGCGATTGATGCATAAGCCTGGTTTTGATGACAGTTTTTCTGATGCTGACTCTTCTATAGCTCTGCAATTAAAAGGCGTTGGGCTTTTTTATGCCGGGCAAGAATTGAGCGATCAAAAAACTGGGCGCCGCATAGAAAAATCAATAAGTGTGCAATCCCGGTCGTTACACACTATCGAACTATTGCGCAAGAAAATTGAGCAAAACTATGGTCAAGATTTCCTGTTGCATCGCCGTGAACAAATCACGGCCGATATCAAGGCATTAAAAACTGGCCAATGGCCTGAAGTTAAGCCGATTTTATCGGAAGACAATTTTCCTCCTGCAATTAATTCATTTGCAGATAGTTATGAAGATTATTTAACGGGACTGGTTGCAATAAAAGTATTGATGGAAGAGCAACCGCTCCACCCTGATGCTTTCTTTGTAACGCATGAGTCAGTGACTCCGGAAGAAAAGCATGTATTGGGGAGATTACGGGATCAACTGATCGTAAGTCTGTTAAAGTCAGTCAATTCCGGGCGGCCTGATTGGGGCTATGCAGTTTTAGTCAATATGGCTCGACTACTGGCCGTTGATCTTTCATTACAATTGGGACAGTGGGTTTATATTGATGATTTCGCTGTGGACAGTGAATGGATTAGCGCTGACCAATTTGCTGAATATGCTGAGCAAATGCAAACCCAAATTAACGATGCACTGGACAATCTGACACGGACACGGAAAGCATTATTAAACGGTGGCGGCCTCACTGAAGCCAACTATAGCAAGCTTGAAATGTCCGCCAACCGCTATTTTGAATTGCTCAAAGGCAGGCAACATAAGGCTATACGGTATATTGGTGAAAAAGCGCTACCAACTAAAAGTATCAAAGTGCCGGACTGGATTGTTCCCGAGATAACGCAACAACAATTGGCAAGGGCCTTAACCGAACTGGATAACTATGAAAGTAAATTACTCCAGGAATTGGCGGAACATTACCGGTATGATTTGATTACCCGTAATTGCGTTACCGAATTGTTTAGAACAATTGACCAGGCATTGTTAGGGCGGAACAGAGAGGATCTCGACCAATCGAAACAAGCCGAACTGGTCATGAAAGAATCTACAGAACGACTGGGCGGCAACATATCTGCGTCTTATAATTTTGTTCCTTTTGTGTCGTTTCAATCGGTGCAGGACCGCTATAACGTAACGACAAGTGCGGTATTAAATTCTTACCGTGGTCAGAAATTGGCAAAACTTTATGCCCACAATAAAGGGTTGATGACTTTGTTGCGTGAATCCAATACTTTCAGCAGCACACTATATCCCTATAATTCCGACGATGCCTTTTTTGTTTTTTTTACTGATGAACATATATTATTTAGGCCTTTTTTTGGACTATTTAATACCGTAGCTGGAATTGGCCAAAGTGTAATCGGCTTTTTAAGCTGGCCGATTGATTCAGGGAAGAATCTTAAATCAGGGGCGACAGGGATTTTGATGAGCTTGCCCGAATTGGTTTTTTTCAATATGCGTAAAGGCAGCTACAAGTATTTGTCCTACAATCAATTTGTGAATGAAGAAAAATCAAAATATTGATTTTTTCATCTTATTCGATTGATCTTGTTAAGTATTTTGAAAAAATGAAATGATTATGAATAGAGTTATTAATTTATCGACTATGAAAAAACACCTGTTACCTTTATTAGTCCCGTTTTTTATTGCTTTATCCGGCTGTGCCAGTTTCGGTAAAGGTGTTGCGGAAGCCTTCCTGGAAAAATCCGATATTGAGGACACACGGGTTTGCGAGGTACGGGGAAAATCTTTTGCAGGCATTGCGCCAGGATTGGCAAATCCGCACGGAAAAACCAAAGTATTGATGGTTCATGGCGTAGGTGATCGTTTACCCGGATATTCGACAGAATTCCTGGAAAAATTATCGAATGAGCTGAAACTAACTGCTAAATCCAGCACTTATAAAGACATACAACTGATGTCCTTTAGTGATCCTGAAAAAAAGCTTGGAAATTTGCGAGTCACCCGGCTGCAAAATGAGAACAGTACCAGGGAATTATGGTTTTATGAGCTGACCTGGTCGGAAATTACCCGTGATCAAAAAGCTTTGTTAGCCTTTGATAATTCCGGGGAGTATTCTTACCGGCGGGCAGAAGTCAATGATATGTTAAAAAAATTCAGTAATGATACCGGCCCGGACCCCATTATTTACCTTGGTGAAAGCAGAGATCTTATCTTAAGGGCGTTCGCGCAAGCTTTTTGCTGGATGAACAAAGATAGTTGGGGTGAAATTCCCAGGGATGGCCGGCATGGTTGCGATTTTACAAAGGGTCTTAGCGATAATATTAATCAGGACGAACTTGTTTTTATATCCCATAGCTTGGGCAGCCGTATAACCATTGACGGTATAACGCGTATGGTCTCTTTTCTGGAACATCCGGAAAAAAATCGACTTTACATACAATTGATAAATTGAAGAGGGGGGCATTGCAAAAAAAACATGTTCAGATTTTTATGTTCTCCAATCAGTTACCGATGTTGCAATTGGGCAGGGAACTCCCTGAAGTCACTGGTCAGCAAGCTGATTATTGTTATTCCAATGGTTCAAAGTACACATCACGCATGTTCGCGGAAACGTCGATTGTTGCTTTTAGCGATCCGAATGACTTGCTAAGTTATGCTATTCCTCATAATTTTAGCGAAAAATACCTTGATTCCAGACTTTGTATTAACGTAACCAATGTCGATATTAATATAGCGAAAGTGTTTGATGCATTCGGACTCGGTAAAATTGCAAACCCTATGGAAGCTCATGTGGGTTATTCTAGGGACGACAGAGTTGTGGCTTTGATTGCAAGAGGAATTGGTAATGGAAACATTGAGCCAATTGTAAAGGAAAAATGCCAATGGACAGAAATAACTGACTAGACGTCCAACTTCGGTTACGTTCCTTAAAGCCCGGTTCCTGTGGGCTTAGACAATCGAAAATAATGTTTTGTACTTTTAAACAGCTGATAAAAACCTGGCAGTAATGATATGCTGACTCGACTGATTGTATATTTTGCCTTCGTGCTAAAACGATCCAGGCATTATCGGAATACCAAGCTGTTTTTCTATAATCTGCTGGAAAATCCAGATAGCCGGCTTAAATCATATTTTGATATTTTTATGATTTGCCTGGTTCTGTTCAGTGTTTTTTTATTGATTTACGAGGTAGATACTCAATTTACTAAAATTGATATGCTGTTTGAGCATATATTAATTACTTTGTTTATCATTGAATACCTTCTGCGAGCCTGGCTTTACAATGATGTTCATAAGATTATTCTGGAGTATTACGAAAAGGCCGAGTATTTAAATAGTCCTTTTCAGTTTAGTAAGGTTGCCAAGCTTATTTTAGCCAAGAAAATTAAGTATTTTCTCACGCCTTTAGCTGTGATTGATTTGTTGGCTATTTTGCCAAGTTACAGGCCATTAAGTATCCTGAGAGTATTGCTTATTTTTCGATTGTTAAAGCTATTCAGGTATTTTAAAAGTCTGAAATTATTTGTCGAAGTCCTGGACAGCAAGCGCTTTGAGCTTTATACCTTGGCTATTTTTCTGGGTTTTCTCGTATTTATCGGCAGCACTGGAATTTATTTATTTGAACACCCCACTAATGGCGAACAGGTCGGTAACTTATTCGATGCAATTTATTGGTCGATAGTTACTGTTTCATCCGTCGGTTATGGCGATATAGCACCGCAAACAACGGGTGGCCGGCTGGTTGCTATGGCATTGATTTTGACTGGTCTGGGGGTTTTATCTTTTTTTATTTCCATTATTGTCGCCGCATTTAGTGACAAAATGCACGATTTGCGGGAAAACAGAACCTATGCCGAACTAAAACATTATGAAAGTTTTATTATAATTTGCGGATTCGGCCGGGTAGGGCGTCATATCGCCATACAGCTTGAAAAGCACCAGCAACATTTTGTTGTTATTGATAATAAAGAAGTTAACGCCTTGAAAGCAAGACGGCTTGGGTATCTTGTTATTCATGCTGACGCCAGCAAAAATGAAGTGTTAATAAATGCCGGTATTAAGAATAGAGCGACGGCTGTTTTATGTACGACAGGTGATGATGTGGTCAATGTTTATATTACCCTGACCAGCCGGCATCTAAATCCTGCTATCCGGATTATTTCCCGTGCAAATAACCAGGATAATGTTAAGAAACTCTATCAGGCCGGGGCGGATAATGTTATTCAGCCTTTTGAAATAGCTGCAATGGTCGTTGCCGAATATATTGGTCAACCGGTCGCTTTTGAAGCGATCCTGGGCATTATCCGTGAAGAAAAGGAGTTTATATTGGAAACACTGTGCGTGCATTCCGGTTCTGTTGTTGATGGGGCGAAAATTGCAGATATTGGTTTTGAAAAAAGGAAATTAATGCTGGTAGGTGTTATCAGTGCAAATCCAGTGCATCGAAAACACAAGAACAGCTATAAATTGAAAAATCAGCATTTCTATTTTAATCCCGAACAATACTTTGTATTGCAGGCGGGTGATCTTCTGGTGGTTTTAGGCCGGGAGGTAGGGATTGATTATTTTCGAGACCAGATTGAACAAAGCCGCTTGAAAAATGGGCTCAGATGATGAAGCGAATTGCCATATTTGGCTACAGTATAATGTCTTTAGAAGTGATGAACCGGTTAAATAAGGATCAATACAGCCTCGTTTTTATCGGTAAAGATGAAGCTGAAGCGGATTTAGTTGCAACGCAAGGGTTTGAATCCAAATTTATTGATTTCCGTAATGATGATGCACTCAAATCAATAGGTATCGGCACGGATGTTGATAATCTTTTTTGTTTTTTTCAAAGGGATTCTGATAATGTTTTTTTAACGATTTCAGCACGGGCAATTGATAAAAATCTTACAATTATTGCCATTGTCGATGACCCTGAGTCCGCAGAAAAATTATTGGCGGCGGGCGCTGATAAAATTATTGATCCTTATGAGATTTGCGGAAGAAAAACGCATGATATGCTTACCAGGCCGGATATTACCTCTATTTTGGATGATACTGTTTTTGGCCGGCATGATTTGCATATAGCGCAAATAGAAATTCCCAAGGGATCCTGTCTGGAAAATACCAGAAGCTGCGACTTAAAGCTGGATGAAAAACATAATTTAATTCTCATAGGCGTAGTGGATAGAGAATCAGGCGAAGCCTTGCATTTTGCCGTCGGGGAAAAAGAATGTACCCTGAATGCAGGCGATGTATTAGTTGTATTAGGTCCATCCAGGGAAATCAGATCTTTTAAAGATGAAGTTGAGACTGTTTGATAGCACACCATTTAGTTCATCTTTTAGTTACATCGGCCCCGTCCAGGGTTATCTATTTTTTATAGAAGAAGTTGATTATGTTTAAAGCACTAAAGTTTAATTCACGAATCTGGTTTTTATTGGGCTTCGCAGGGTGCATGGGTTTGCTGGGTATGGGCGCTTATTTTCAATTTGTCGATGGTCTTGAGCCTTGTCCTTTATGTATTTCCCAGCGTCTGGCTATTTTTTTGACGGGTCTGGTTTTTTTGATTGCTGGGTTACATAACCCCGGGCAATCTGGAGTGACGCGTTATGCTATTTTGGGTGCGGTCACAGCATTACTGGGTGCATCTATCTCGACCCGGCATGTCTGGCTGCAACATTTACCTCCTGATGAAGTGCCTGAGTGTGGTCCCGGATTAGAGTATATGTTCCAGAACTTTCCTTTGTTCGACACCCTTAAGTTAATGTTAAGCGGCACAGGGGATTGCGCCAAGGTAGACTGGACGTTGTTAGGTTTCAGTATGCCCGCCTGGACTTTGGTCGCTTTTTTAATGTTAGCAGCATTGAGTCTATTGCAAATCTGGAATTGTGAAAAAAAATAATAAAGGTGCAAGGAATAACGCTTTTAACCTGGTAGCCTTTAGTCGTCGCCTTGAATTGAGATAATTTAATGAAAAAATTTTTATGGGTATTGTTGCTTGCAATAAGCTTTTCATCTGCACAGGCTGGCGGGGATTCAACCTCATTACAGCAGGCAATAGATGGAAAACATCGTTCTGCAGAACATAAAGCCCGCGATAAATATCGGCATCCAGAACAAACCCTGGAATTTTTTGATGTTAAAGAAAACATGACGGTGGTTGAAATCTGGCCTGGCGAAGGCTGGTATACTGAAATTCTGGCGCCTTATTTAAAAGATAGGGGTAAGCTTTATGCGGCGCATTTTTCACCCGATGCAAAGGAACCCTACTTTAAAAAGGGTTTGGAAAATTTTGTTAAAAAAATGCACAAACAACCCAAGATCTATGGCAAAGTAGAATTAACAGAATTACAGCCGCCTGAATCATTGCAAATCGCACCGGATGGATCGGCAGACAGGGTTTTAACGTTTCGTAATGTTCATAACTGGATGAAAGTCGATCAAGCCGCCGCGGTATTTAAAGCGATGTACAAGGCCTTAAAACCGGGGGGTATTTTGGGTATCGTGGAACATAGAAACAGCACGTTAAAGCCACAGGATGCCAAGGCAGAATCCGGTTATGTAAGTGAAGACTATGTGATTGCGCTGGCAAGAAATGCCGGTTTCGAGTTTTTGGAAAAATCTGAAATCAATGCCAATGCCAAGGATACCAAAGATTATCCCGAAGGCGTCTGGACATTGCCGCCCACTTTAAAACTCAAGGATAAAGACCGCAAGAAATATCTTGCTATCGGTGAAAGCGACAGGATGACGATTAAATTCATCAAACCCAAGTAAGATATTAAAGCGATTCCGTTCCCCCTGGTTCCCTCGTCTACTCTCAGGCGTGCCAAATCGGAGGATGGATGAACTTGCCGGTATTATAGTGCATGTTCATCATTAACAAGACGATACAAACAGTCATCGTTCCCATGTGACAATGCCTACTGATATACAAGGTCTTCACAAGATGGAAATTTCCTCAGCAAGAGTGTGGAAACCAGAAAAAATTGCCCTGTAACTACACTCTGAATCAGTTTTATCCACACATTAATATTTAATAATATAGGGGAATAAAAGCAGAAGATTGTGGCCGTTATTGCCGTCAACCCTTTTTTATTAACTAATTGATAATAAATTAAAAATAGTTATTGTCTTAAAACTGCTCAATGTAACAAAACCGTAATAAAAACCGTTAGTAAGAATTCTTAAAAAGCATTTATCCACAAAGTTATCCACAGCTTCTGTGGGTAACTTAATTAGTCCAAACCTTATAGTCACTTAGTAATAAAACTTCAAAAAATAAATTAAATGTTATTGACAAGTTGCATGCTGGTGATGAACTGATTTTCAGTATTGGTGTGTGTAATCAATTAAAAACATGCACAGGAGATTATTATGCGTACCAATATTATGATCGATGACAATCTTATGGCGGATGTTTTAAAACTGACCGGGATCAAATCAAAACGTGAAGCGGTGGAATTGGGGCTTCGAACCTTACTGGCATTAAAACAACAGGAAAAAAATAAAGCAATTTAAAGGTGCGCTTAAATGGTAAGGCGATCTGGAGTAGATGAGAAGTGAGCAATGATACTGGTGGACTCCAGTGTTTGGATGGATTATTTTATCGGCAACACAACCATTGCTTCAGAAAAGCTGGATAGACTGTTAGTCCTCAGGCCGGTTTGTACCGGTCATTTAATCCTTATCGAAGTGTTGCTATGAATGGGAGAACACCTTGTAAGGTTAGAGGTTTCTTTTTTTAGTTCCAACTGTCTTGGGTTTTTAGCAAGTAGCCGTATTACGTTGCACTTCATACGGGGCAGTGCTGCCAAATCAAAGACAAGGAATTAATTGTTTTTGTGATTGAATTAGGACATCGTAAAGAGCGTTAGCGAAACGTCGCAAGGTCAAAGATTTACACTGCCGCTTCACCCGGCCTATGGGCTATAAGACATCAACTGAAAATGACTAAAGAATTGCCAGAAAACGAGTTTCTGCAGCTTTACCTCCAGAATGCATCCCATATGATGTGGTTTCTTGGGGCTGGGACTTCCCGCACCGCAGGATTGCCAACTGCTACCGATATTACTTGGGATCTGAAACACCGCTATTATTGCTTGCATGAAAATCAGGAATTACAGTCTCATGACATCAATAACAACGCCATCAAACAAAAAGTTCAGGGTTATATGGATAGCCGGGGATTTCCAAAGCTGTGGAGCCCGGAAGAATACTCCTATTATTTTGACTTAAACTTTGGCGATGATTATGAGGCACAGCAAAAATATATCCGCGAGGCACTGTCTAGCGAAAAGGTTTCTTTAAATATAGGTCACCGTGTTTTAGCGGCTTTGCTTGAGATGAAAAAAGCAAAGGTGGTATTTACCACCAACTTCGATGAAGTAATCGAAACAGCTTTTGCTACAGTTAGCGGCAACAACCTATCTACGTTCAACTTGGAGGGATCATATGCTGTTTTGGCAGAACTGAATGCAGAGCGTTTTCCCATCTATGCGAAAATTCATGGCGATTTCCGCTATCAAAAGCTCAAGAACCTCGCAAATGATTTGCGCAGCAATGACCTTGAAATTCAAAAATGTTTTCTTGCAGCATCCACAAGATACGGACTTATATTATCTGGATATAGCGGCCGCGACGAAAATGTCATGGATATGTTAAAACAAGCTATCGATCAAAACAACGCATTTCCGCATGGTCTTTTCTGGACTACTCCTAAATTATCAGACGCAATGGAATGTGTGAGAGAATTGATTGCATATGCGCAGGGTAAAGGTTTACGAGCTTATCTGGTTGAAGCCGGAACCTTTGACGAAATGCTTTTGAAAATATGGCGACAAATGGAAGGAAAACCGCCAGCGCTAGACAGTAAGGTTAGATCGGCTCACGTTGCGAGCGTTTCCATTCCGATTCCTTCGCCCGGCAATCAGTATCCAATTTTGCGTACAAATGCCCTGCCTGTAATTGCTCCTCCAGTGCGCTGCGGTACAGTTGTATTGAATTGCTCCATCACGTTTGGCGATCTCAAGAGAACGATATTAGAAAAATTACCAAATGCAGTCCTGACC
>JBAQEN010000041.1:0-3153 GCA_049286765.1 Methylococcaceae bacterium | reverse complement strand
TCCTGAATGAAGTCAGAATCCGCTTCCTCGGCGATTCAGAGCGTCTCGTTCGCTTGTCGATTATCAATGAGTCAGGTGAGCGCTATGTACGCATGGCCCATTTGGCCTGCGTCGGCAGTCACGCCATCAACGGTGTGGCTGCACTGCACACTGAGTTGCTTAAAAAAGAGGTACTGGCCGATTTTCATACCTTGTGGCCGGATAAATTCAGCAACAAGACGAACGGTATCACACCCAGGCGCTGGTTAGCGCTTAGCAACCCGCGGCTTACCCATCTTATCTCAAAGAAAATAGGCGAAGACTGGATAAAAGAACTGAGCGAACTCAAGCAACTGGAACCCTATGCGGAAGATTCAACATTCCGCTCCGATTGGCGCTTCATTAAACGCTCCATCAAGGAGGATTTTGCCGCCTACCTGCGCCGCAGTACCGGCTATATTATCGACCCGCAATCCTTATTCGAAGTCCAGGTGAAACGTATCCACGAATACAAGCGCCAGCATCTGAGTGTATTGCACATCATCGCCCTGTATCATCGTATTAAATCCGACCCGAACCGGGACACGGTTCCCCGCACTTTCATTTTTGGCGGTAAGGCTGCACCGGGTTATTTTATGGCCAAGCTGATGATCAAGCTCATCACATCTGTCGGTGAAGTAATCAACAAGGATCCGGCTGTCCACGACTGCCTCAAGGTGGTCTTCCTGCCAAATTTCAATGTCACTACGGGTCAAAAGTTATACCCCGCAGCGGAACTTTCGGAGCAAATTTCAACCGCAGGTAAAGAAGCGTCCGGTACCGGCAACATGAAGTTCTGCATGAACGGAGCACTTACCATCGGTACCCTGGACGGCGCTAACATCGAAATACGCGAAGAAGTAGGCGCAGATAACTTTTTTTTGTTCGGTTTGAACGCTGCCGAGGTTCAATTGCTCAAAGCGCAGGGTTACAATCCGATGGATGTCTATCATTCCAACCCCGAACTGAAAGTGGTTATCGACCTGATTACAGATGGCTATTTCTCGGGCGGGGACAGGGAACTATTCCGGCCGCTGGTTAACACGCTGCTCCACCGCGATCCCTACATGCTGTTAGCTGATTTCCAGTCCTTTGTTGATTGTCAAAGCCAGGTTAGCTTCGCTTACCTGAACAAAGAGCACTGGACGCGCATGTCAATCCTGAATGTCGCGCGTAGCGGCAAGTTTTCCTCCGATCGAACAATAAAGGAATATTGTCAAGATATTTGGAAAGTAGAGCCTGTCAAGATTGACTTGCTGTCTCAAGACGAGGTAAAAAAGAGCATGCTGGTCTAATCAGTAATACATCGTTAACCCCCGCATGGTAATGCTTCGAAGTGAAAAACTGCACAACAAAATCCGCAACGGAGGCCGCTTCGAGTAAATCTTCCCCAGCTTGTCATCTTTCTCCGTGGGTCCCGAGGATCGCTCATTTGAGTTACCTGGCAACCAGTGTGGATCACTCTACAAGCTACTTGCGGCTGAACAAAGCAACCTCGCATCAGCCAGTGACTGTTCAATCAGGTTAACAGGCACAGCCTGATTCTGGCTTAAAAACAAGACTCGCACAATTGCCGCCACCTGGTCCTCAAACCTGCGTCCGAACGGCCAGTTACCGTTGGTATCCATGTCTATAGATGCGACATTGGGTATGAATATCTCGAAAGTTCTGGGCGGTTTGATGTTCATACTGAGTTTTTAGCTTGATATGTTATAGGCTATATGATACTAATTTCATGCTTTTTACCGATAAAACAGCTCCTCGTTTTCGCTACAACCTTAAACAGAAATTGAATGACGATGGTTTTCGCCTTTGGCAAGAGGTTCCTGATGGCACACACAATCAATTTTAGAGAACCGGGTTCTATTCGGCATATGATCAATCCGTGGCTTGTTTCGCTGCTAGGCCTAATTATCGCAATAGCAGGCGGTTGCGCTTCCGGTGGAAAAAATATGACGAAGGCCGAATCGGCTTGCTCGGTGGTACGGGAAACAGACAGGAAAGAACCGCCTGGGGTATTAGACAATGCTGATAATCTCCTGACAGTCGACTGCCTGCTTCCCGGCCAGCTCGTTCAGATCGGCATGAATCAACAATGGATGACCCCGCCCAGACCCGCAATCATTTCTGCCTGGGAATGCAAGGTGGGAGGCGGACAATACGCTATCGGTTACAATCGCGATGCACGACAAAAAGCGCTGGATGTCTGGCAGCAATGCGCGGATGAAGGCGATAAAATCGCCCAAAACTATCTCGGGGAAATTTACGCAAGGAGCTGGGGAGACATTAAACCTGATTTCAGCCATGCTGCCGAATGGTTCCGTAAAGCAGCCGAACAAGGCTACAGCCGGGCGCAAAAAAATCTCGGCGCCCTTTACGAACAAGGTCTGGGCGTTCCGAAAGACCCGGAAACTGCGCTAAAATTTTATCGCCAGGCTATAGGACAGGTCGCCCCCGTTAGCCTCGATCAAAACACCAAAGGTGAAATTCAGGAACTTAGTAAAAAACTGGATGCTACCGACCAGAATACAAAAACCTTGCAGCAACAATTGAGCGCGGCCGAACTGCTCTTACGACAAAAGCAGGAAGAGCTGGACAAGCTTAAAAGACCGAATGCTCCAGAGGATAATCAAACCCAAGTGAAAGCACTACAGAAAGAACTGGAAAAAGCACACTTGGATGAACAGAAATTGCGGGAGCAACTTTCCGATGCAAAGCAAAAACTCGAAATGGCTCGTGGGCAACTAGGCAAAACTAAAGCTCATGCAGCTCTTGGAGTTATGCCAAAAACGGGGCAATATTATGCGTTAATCATAGGTATTAATGACTACCAAACACCAATTCCCCAATTGAATACCCCCGTCAATGACGCTAAAGGCGTCGATGCGGTACTGCGTCAAAAATACGGTTTCAAAACAACATTACTCGTTGACGATACCTCCATCAAGCCAACAAGAGACGGAATACTCAAAGTATTAAATGACATGGGTAAGAAATTGAAGGAAGATGATAGTCTTCTTATTTATTACGCAGGTCATGGAGAAATTTCCAGCAACCGTGGCCATTGGTTGCCTCAGGATGCGGAATTGAATGATGATAAAAACTGGATTTCATCTGATGATATCAGGAAAAAGA
>JBAQEN010000040.1:0-5061 GCA_049286765.1 Methylococcaceae bacterium | reverse complement strand
GTTCCTGGTAATGAATCGGGTTATAAACCGCCAGCGGACGAATGCCGTGCTCAGGTTCCGGCGGATTATTGCGCCGTCCGGTCAATACCGCATCGACCGCATAACAAACCGGTTGGGATAGCGGAATTTTGCGGTGCAATCTCGTGCCGACTTCAGCGACATAGTTACGCAAGGGTGCAACCAAATCGGCGCGGGTTTCCAGATAGCGCGGATTTTTCGACGGCTTGCCGTTGACCAGACGCGGATGCGCCGATGACACCACATAACCTTCGCCGGCATGATAAGCGTCAGTCAATAATTGCCGCATAGGCGGGGTGAATTTCGATAAAGTCATTACGTCTTCGACCAGATCGGCTAATTGCTCACCACCCAGTGGTTCAAAATTCGCCATGAAATTGCCGTTACCTGCCATATTAGCTTCGGTTTGCTTGTCATAGCCGGGATGAATCGCATCATCGGGCCGCTGGAACAAACGGTATTCACAGTTGGCGACCAGTTTAATACTATGCTGGTATTTATCATCGGCTAGCAAATGCCGCACCGCTGCGACCGGCACCACGGTCGAGGCGGTAATATCGTCTTCCATTTGCACTTTTTCAGCGGGGATGTAGTCCTGGCGGGTTTTGAAGGTCCGCCAGCCGCCTTCCTGGTTAAAACCGATCCGTAAATACATCGCTACAATTTTTCGAGCGAAGAGTTTAAGTTCATGCCCCGGCGCGCCATCAATCACATCCACGGATAGACGTTGCCGCCAGGTGTCGCCCCATTCCGGGCGATAAAAGCGTTTAATCAAAAATACCAGAGCCAGAATGCGCGGCGGAATCGCTCTTAACCAGGCGCGGTATTCCTCGGTATGAGTGGGCGACGGCGACAGTAATTTGATCACCGAGCCTAAACTGCGCTCGCTACTTAACACCGGACGTTCCGGTGCGTGGTCTTCGTCTTCAAAGCCAGGCCGGAAACGCCCGCGGTAGTCTTTATCGAAAATCGCCTGCACCTGATCTAAATCATGTTGCAATTCATCGACGTATAACGGAGCGAAAATCACCGCATCTTCAATCGATTTGGAAATTTCCGATTTGCCACCGCCGGACACCGTGCAGGGCTTATGACAAAATGTACCTTCAGCCGCTGTGCCGACCAGCCGCCAGGACGGTGCATGCGGATGTTTCTGCATTCTGATTTTGTAGCCGTTCGGCTGGATGTAAATCTTGCCTGGTCGCAGACGGATTGAGTGCGTCTGGCCGTTTTTGAGCCAGCTGATTCTCTGGTTAGCGAGACTCATCCTCAAGTCTTGCGGTACATAGACGATTTCAGAAAAGCGGCGGTCTAAGGCGTAACCTTCCGGCTGGATATTCATCATTGCGCCGTAGCGATAGGCCATGTCATCAAAATCAAAGCCCGGTTCCCGGGTCGGACTGCCAACCCCAAACTCGTCACCATGATTGTAACGCTGAAATGCCAGCGCGCCGCCGGCATGTTCTTCTTCCGCCGCCCCGTACAGATTGGCCGCGAAGCTGATTTGGGTTTTCACTTCTTTTTTGCAGTAGCCGTAATAGTTGTCGGCCAGCAGCGTGACAATCACGCCGGATGCATCGCGAGCGGTGAGTTTGAAGGCCTGGCCATTGTTATACAAATCATCTTCTCCTTGCCAGCACATGCCTTCTTCGCGCTGGCGGTCTGTGGCTTGATCCCAATGCGGCAAGCCGACTGTTTTTTTGGTCAATTTCGTCAATTGCGGGGCCAGGATTATGCAACCTGAATGCCCAGTCCAATGTTCAATGTCCAGCGCGGCATCAAACTGTGGTAAGGCCGGATTGCCGCCGTTGCCGAAAATACTCTCGACAAAATCCAGGTTACTGACCAGATTGCCCGGTGCAAACAAACGGATTTCCATCGTTTTTTCCGCCTCAATACCAGGAACCGCCGGACACACCACAGGGCGCAATACCAGTGAGGAAAATATCCGGGCCGGTGTCGGTTGTTTGGCGGTGAATGGAAGAATCAACATCTCGGCAGGCGGATTAAGCGCGTGTGCCAGCATGTGGGCGAAAGTGATTTTCGGCACTTGTTTTTTGTCACCGGGCACCGGCAAGCCGCCCTCAGCGATATGGAAAGAACCTTCGGTTGTGCGGCGGTCGCTAGCGGGATTGTGCAGTACACCTTGCTTGACACGGTAACTGGACACAATGTCTGACAGAAACACATCCTCATCCATCGGCAATGACAATTCCCTAGCTACACCGTGCCTGTCAAGCTCAAACGTCATGGTTGGCAGGGTAGGAATTTTTTCCAGATTCAAATCCGCCAGGTAACGATTCAAAAATGCCTGAATGCGCTGGTCGGCCGGATAATGGGATTCTCCTGCCAGTTGGCGGCTTTTTTCCAGGTAACTGTCTAATAAGTCCTTTGCCGTATCCATCAACTCTGCCGATTCGTTACTGATACAGGTCGGCTGGCCGCAGGAGGCCAATTTTAAGTTGATATAAAGATGCAGCTTGCGGCGAACGGCGGCCTGATCGAGTGGACTGTCGTCTATGCCAAGTGCTTGTTTGTAGTCCATAAGAGAGTCCTGTTTCGATTTGGTAAATAGAATTGTAATATCGCAAACTCAGGCCGTTGCGTCAATCACTCTCAGATTATGAACAAAACAATCAACTGCGCGGCGATAATCCGTAAAATCATCACCAACGGTAAAACCGTCGCGTAAGCCATCGAAACTGCTGCCGATGGATTAAGGCCATTAGCAAATGCCAAGGCCGGCGGATCGGTCATGCTGCCCGCCAACAAACCACAAAGCGACAGAAAATTGGTTTTAAGATAGCGTTGTGCGACAAATGCCGCTGTCAGTAACGGCAGCAAGGTAATGAGTGTGGCACAGCTCATCCAGTAAAAACCATCGCCGTGTACCAATGTATCGACAAACCGGTCGCCGGAATTTAAGCCCACACAGGCCAAAAACATCACGATGCCCATATCTTTCAAAATAATGTTGGAGCTTTTGGGTAAGTGCCAGGTCATTGCGCCCCAGTTGCCAATACGGCTTAGGATAATCGCTACTATCAACGGTCCGCCAGCAAGACCCAGTTTTATTGCTGACGGCATACCCGGCATAGTAATCGGCCAGCTACCGAGTAACACACCCAGGGTGATACCGATAAAAATCGGCACGATCTGCGGGTGATTGAGTTCTTCCAATGAATTACCCAACGCTTTTTCAATCGCCTCCAAAGCTTGCTGACTACCCACAATATGCAGTTCATCGCCAAAATGCACATGCATTTCGGGCGTGGGTGGAAATTCAACATCAGGGCGGTGAATCCTGGAAATGGTCACGCCATGGGTTAAGCAAAGCTGACCAATGCTTTGACCAATCGCCTGTTTATTAGTGACTACAAAGCGGCGGATATAAATATTATGTTCCATTTGTTGCAGGTTAATCGTCGATTCAGGGCCGATGAGCATTTTCAGGTTTTGCAGTGGGGCTTTGTCACCAACCACCCGCACTGTATCACCGACTAACAAATGACTGTCTGGTGTGGCGATGCGCACCTCGCCATCATGAAGAATGCGGGTAATGACCACGCCTTTAAAAAAAGGAATCTCGGCAATACAGCGTTGATTGAGATTGGGATTTTCAACGGTCAAGTCCTTAAAAATCGGAATATGGGCATTGTTCTGCAGAACTTTGGCGAAAGCATCAGCCTCGGTTTCGATATCGACCTTAAACACTTTTTTGACCAGCAACATCGACAAAATTATGCCGACAATCCCGAAAGGATAAGCGACTGCATAACCCAATCCGGGCATTTTCAGGGTTTCGCTATTGATATCCGGCAAGCTGCCCAGAATTTGTTGGGCTGCTGCCAGCGATGGCGTGTTGGTCGTTGCACCGGAAAATAAGCCAACTGCGACCGCCACGGGAATATCACCGAAGTGACTAATCGCTATCGCCAGTGACGCACCTAAGATTACTACACCTGCTGCCAGTAAGTTGAAGCGAACGCCATAGAGAAAAAACGAGTTGACAAAACCGGGGCCTACTTCAAGACCGATGGCATAAACAAACAGGATTAACCCGAATTCACGCAGAAACTCCATGACTTCGGTGTTAATTTGATTGCCGAAATGACCAAAAATCAGCCCCGAAAACAGTACCCCGGTAATGCCCAGTTCAATACCGAATAGTGAAAGCCGCCCCAGTGCCAAGCCGGTGGAAACCACTAAACTGATAATCAATAAGGTGTGAGGGACGGAGTTCTGGTCAGTAAAAAGTTCAAGCAGCCATTGCATAGTGATGGATAAAAATTAAAAATTATGGGGAACCTCAGCAAGTGTCCTTGTCGCGTCTCGGGATGGAGTGCCGGATTCAGAGCATGCCTATTCATTTTAACTGCGATTGATTGAGTTTGCTTGCTTTCCTAAAATCATTGAGTGAAATTGTTTATATCGGGAAGGAAGTACAATTGTGATGACGGGTTGAATTTACCAAAACGAGGTCATTAATTCACACAGGGAAGCCGATTTACAGTATCATTCCCCACCAAAAACGAGCATGGTTGGTCTTATATGGCCAACAAATTAAACAACTTAACAAAAAAGGTTTTTAACCTCATGGAATATAAAGCTAGCGTTAATTCATTGAGCAAGCCCTTGGTAAAACATCTGATAGATAATGCAGACAAACTACGCCTAGGTATAGAAATCCTGGAAAATGGCTGCACAGTTATTGATGCGGGGATTAATGTGCCGGGCGGACTAGAAGCGGGACGCATTATCGCCGAGATTTGTCTGGGCGGCATGGGCACGGTCACCATCAGTCAATGCTCTTATACCGATAACTGGCCGTTGTCAGTTAACGTGCATACGAGCAATCCGGTATTGGGCTGTCTGGGTAGTCAATATGCCGGCTGGAGTTTGTCGCATGAAAAGTATTATGCGCTGGGCTCGGGTCCTGCGCGGGCTATGGCAACCAAGCTAAAAGACGGCCAGCAAGAACCTGTTGAAGAGTTATATAAAGAATTGGCATACAGGGATGAAGCCGATACCACGGTGTTAGTG
>JBAQEN010000039.1:0-12053 GCA_049286765.1 Methylococcaceae bacterium | reverse complement strand
TTTTTTTATCTATGCTAATTTCACGAGGAGAAATCTTATGAGCCTTTTCACAGAAATAGTTAAATCCGCCATCGGAGCAAGTAATTCTTCAGGACAAACTGAAAACCAAAGCCAAAATTTATTGAATGGCGCGTTGGGAATGCTGCAGTCAATGGGCGGCATAGACGGGTTGGTCAATAAACTTCAGCAATCAGGCTTGGGTGATCTTGCCGCGTCCTGGGTTGGCACGGGAGAAAACAAGAGCATAAACCCCGAGGAATTAACCGGCGTGCTGGGAAAAGACCAGATTGCCGCCGTGGCTCAACAGGCAGGCATCCCTGAGTCTCAAGGCGCATCAGTGCTTTCGCAGGTTTTACCCGCTATGGTCGATAAACTGACGCCAGACGGTAAAGTACCCGAAGCAAGCAGTTTCCCAACATGGGGCAAAGTGCTTCTTGGTGGAGTGGGGGCCGCAATTGCAGGGAAAGTGGCGGCATCCTATTTTGGCAATAAAGAAGATCAGGAACAATCGCCTTCTCCAGAGCAACAAACAACAATCACAAGCGCCGGCTCTGTTGATACAGGCATGGGTTCGGCGACGGCAAACGTTCGAACCTACACAGTAGCCAGTGGCGATACGCTTTCTAAAATTGCCAAACAATTCTACAACGATGGCAATCAATGGCAACGTATTTTTGATGCGAACCGGAATATTTTGAGCAACCCGGATCGCATATTCCCAGGCCAACATTTACGTATCCCTTAAACTTAAGCGCACTGAAAGCCGCTCTAAAATTCAAATAAGCAAACTCTTTCAGGCTTTCAGTATAAATTAACAGATCAAATCGAATATTTTTTATTTCTGACCACCGGGTTTGGGGCATAAACATCATGTTGTGGAAAAGAGGCAGGCAAAGCGAAAACGTTGAGGATCGACGTGGTTCATGTATAGTCGGATCATCGATTAAACTGAGCGGTGGTCTGCTGGTGGTCGTAATGCTAATAGGATTCGCATTGGGAGAAAACCCTTTGGAGCTATTGGCTATGCTATCGCAAGGGTACATTGGCGGCGGCCCGGCAACTGCGGTTTCCCCGGGACAAGCGCCTGGCAACGATGAATCCGCTCAATTTGTATCCGCGATATTGGCGGATACCGAAGATACCTGGGCCGCGATTTTCCCTCGCATGGGTATGCAATATCAAGCGCCGAAGCTGGTTTTGTTTTCCGATCAAGTTTCATCCGCATGCGGATATAATTCCGCAGCTACGGGACCTTTCTATTGTCCTGGCGATAGAAAAGTTTACCTCGATCTTGGATTTTTCCGGGAATTGGATCGCTTGGGCGCTCCGGGCGATTTCGCTCAAGCGTATGTCATTGGGCACGAGGTCGGCCATCATGTGCAAAACCTCTTAGGGATTTCCGGCAAAGTCCATGATTTGCAAGTACGTAGCGATGCGACTCAGGCTAATGCTTTATCGGTCTTATTGGAATTGCAAGCGGATTGTTTTGCGGGGGTATGGGCTCACTATGCCGATAAATATCGCAGTCTTTTGGAACCAGGAGATGTCGATGAAGGCCTCAGGGCCGCCTCCGCAATAGGAGATGACCGCCTATTGAAACGCGCCGGACAAAGAATAAGTCTGGAATCATTTACCCACGGCTCATCGGAGCAACGCACTTTTTGGCTTCGTAAAGGGTTGGAAAGCGGAAATATCGCGACTTGCGATACCTTTTCAGCTGCGGCTAAAAAATAACCCCAGGGCTAATGTTAAATCGGTGTTGATTATGTGACCCAAAAGTATCTGCAAGATAAACGTTTGCAGATACTTCTGAGTTTTCCATAACCCTATTTTACCAATGAAACATGGAAGTTACCCAAGTCAATAGTTGTTCTCACTATTAAGAGAAAAACGATTTTACAGACGAAGTAAAGTTATTCCAGCCTTCTTCCAATTTTGATGATGCTTCGTCCCATCCTGACTCCAACGACTCTTTTACATCATCCCAAGTATCATCAGTTGCTTCTGCTATTTCCTTGGCTTTAGCTTTTGCTTGCTCTAACTTGGGTTCCAAATCGGCAATTGCAGCTTTAACATCATCAATCGCTTCTTGCGACTCATCTAATGCTTTTTCTTTAAGTGATTCGAGTTTTGCTTGTTGTTCGTAAATAGTGGCTTTCGTTTTTGCTAATAATTCATCTTTGGTCATGGCGTTAATTCCCGGTTGAATGAGTAAAAAACATCTGGTTCTGAATTCATGATTATTAATGGAGTGAAATCCTGGGCTTTTCACCTGCAATATAGTCCTCTTTTTATGAAACCATTGCAATGGCCAGGATATCGCAAAGTAGTAATTTCCGCTGAAAATGTTTGTGTGTGCAATTTGAATATGCTAGGCTGATATAATAGTCGAGTTGTATTGCACATGGTGACTTGACTATCATTGATCATGTAATCACTCACAATTTCTGTATGAGTTGAATTGCTTATTCCAGTCATGCAAAATTACTACTACAACAAAACTCTATAGTTGGAGGATCAACCATGAGTCTCTTTAATTCCATTCTTGAAAAACTGGGCATTGGCAGAGCTGCCGCTACGGAAGTGCCTGATGCAGGTAAACCAGCGCCAGCTTCTGCTTCTGCTGCTGCCATTCCAGTGGTAGATGTCGTAACCAAATTGGAAGGATTAGCCGCTTCCCATGCAGAAAAGCTTAACTGGAAAACTTCGATTGTCGATTTGTTAAAGCTACTCGGGCTTGATAGCAGCTTAACCGCACGTAAAGAGCTTGCGGCAGAATTGGGTTGCCCGGCCCAACAAATGGGAGACTCAGCTCAAATGAATATATGGCTGCATAAAACTGTATTGCAAAAACTCGCACAGAACGGCGGTAATATCCCGCAAGACTTGATGAACTAGACAGTTATATTACTGATCACGAATAAGCCGAACGGGTTTTGTAAACCCGTCCGTAATGTTTCTGTTAGCTAACATACAGAAAGGCTTGCTAAATGTATTTTGCATTGTTAGAGGAAAAATGAAACCTGTCAGCCACGAAGATCACAAAGAACATAAGCTTCATTCTTCATGATCTTCGTCGTGTTTTTCCTAAAGTCTTGCGTAACAGCTTTTAAATTAACGCCTCTGCCTGATTGCCCAGGCCACATCAGCCGCCTGGCGGTTTTCCTTGACATCGTGTACGCGGAATATCCGCACGCCTGCGATAACGCCTAATGCGGTGGTAACTGCTGTCGCTGTAACCAGTTCCGAGGGTTCGGCCACATCACAGAGTGTGCCCATAAAACGCTTGCGGCTGGCGCCTAAAAGAACCGGAAATCCCAACTCTACTAACGCATCGAGATGCGCCAGTAAATCAAGATTATCCTGTTTTCGTTTGCCAAAACCTATGCCTGGATCTATCGCTATGTTTTCTTTTTTAATTCCTGCCTTTAATGCTGCGTTGATGCGTTCTTTTAAGGCATCGATAACTTCCTGAACTACATCGTCATAATAGGGATTATCCTGCATGGTTTTTGGCGTGCCTTGGCTGTGCATCAAAATAATCGGCACACCGGTTTGAGCCGCCAATGCCAGCAGGGCTTCATCTTGCTGTCCGGCGGAAACATCGTTGATTATATCGGCTCCGGCTGCCAGCGCCGCTTTGGCTACTGCGCTGGAAGTGGTATCGATACTGATCAAAATACCGCTTTTTAACTGTTGCCTGATGGCTGTTATAACCGGAACCACCCGTTGTTGCTGTTCTAAAGCTGCAACTGAATCTGCTCCTGGCCGCGTTGATTCACCGCCTATATCAATAATATCCGCACCTTCAGCCAGCATCCGCTCAACCTGATTCAGGGCATCATTAATACCAGTGTATTTGCCGCCATCAGAAAAGCTGTCCGGCGTTACATTTAAAATACCCATAATCAGCGGTTTGTTGTTGTGGCTGAACATGACTCCTAGCTCCTGTGCGTTGCGTTGTATAGATTCAGGTATAATGACTTCATACTTTCGACTCTGAAAATTGTAATGAATAAACCACGATTAGCCTGGGCGATTACCAGCTCCGGTCATTATATAGAAGAATGCCTGGGTTTCCTGCCAACATTAGATGATGCTGAGTTAACAGTGGTTGCCCTCATTCCCATGCACAGCTTGGAAACCATGAGCTTATGCCAATGAGCGAACACATCCTTTTTCTCACAGGCAAGCTGGCGGAAAAACAGTTGCATAATATTCTGGAAAAAATGCAGCCGGAATTCTCTTACACGGTGCATCAACTGGGACTTAAAGTCGCTGCTTTAATGACTGCCGATATGATAGCGCGACGTTTGACCGACACCTTTGGCGCTGACCGTATGATTTTGCCCGGCCGATGTCGCGGTGATCTGGAACCCTTATCGGTTAAATTGGGTTTACCCATAGAGCGTGGTCCGGAAGAACTTAAAGATTTACCACTGTATTTTGGCCAGGAAGCGCACAAGCCAGACCTGAGCCGCTACAGTGTGAGAATCTTTGCCGAAATTGTCGATGCGCCGAATATCAGTGTGGACGAAGTTGTCAAACGCGCCTGGTACTACCAAAAAAATGGCGCCGATGTGATTGATATAGGCTGTTTACCCAGCACCGATTTCCCGCACATGGAAGACATCATCCAAAGCTTGAAACAGGAAGGTTTTACCGTCAGTATCGATTCGCTGGATGCCAATGATTTGCTCAGAGGCGGCAAAGCAGGCGCTGATTATATGCTAAGCCTGCATGAAGGTACGTTGTGGATTGCAGATGAAGTGGCGGCAACACCCATTTTAATCCCGGAAAAGCATGAAGACCTGGCGTCACTGGATAGAGCCATCAAGTCTATGCAAGCAAAAAACCGCGCCTTTATCGTCGACCCTATTCTGGACCCGTTGCATTTTGGCTTTACGGAGTCCATTGTGCGCTATCACGAAGTCAGAAAAAATCATCCAGATATTGAAATGATGTTCGGTGTCGGCAATATTACCGAACTGACCCACGCAGATACTGCGGGTATGAATGCCTTATTGCTGGGTATTTGTTCGGAACTCAATATCAACAATATCCTGGCGACAGAAGTCAGCAAACACGCCTGCCGTGCGATAAAAGAAGCTGATCTGGCGCGGCGTATCATGTTTGCGGCAAAAGAAAATGATACCCTGCCAAAGCATATCGATCCCGGTTTAATGGCCTTGCATGAAACATCACCGTTTCCCTATTCACTGGAAGAAATAAAGGAACTGGCCGGACAAATCAGAGACCCCAGTTTTCGCATTCAAATCAGTACTGAAGGGCTGCATATTTTCAATCGTGACGGTTTGCACAGCGCCACTGACCCGTTTGACTTGTATCCCAAACTGCATGTGGAAAATGACGGCGGCCATGCATTTTATCTAGGCGTTGAACTGGCCCGCGCTGAGATAGCCTGGCAGTTAGGCAAACGCTACACGCAGGATCAAGCGCTAAGCTGGGGCTGTGCCACCGATCAGGCAGAAACAACTGTTGATCTGCATACTTTTAAACCGGCGGGAACTACTTTACAAAAGAAATAATGATCAAGGAAACCATAGTTACCACACAGAACAATTCAGGGTTAGCCCACATTGCCCCGATGGGCATTCATGTCAATGGCGATGAAATTATCATTCTGCCATTCCGTCCTTCTACAACCCTCAATAATCTGCTGGAAAGCAAAACAGCAGTAATCAACTATTGCGATGATGTGCGCGTCTTTGCGGGCTGCCTAACCGGACGGCGCGACTGGCCGTTGACTGCGGCGGAAAAAATCAAAGGTCAGGTACTTCAGTGTACGTTGGCCCATACCGAAGTTGAACTGGTGCGTATTGAAAACGACCCAACCCGGCCAAAATTATTCTGTAAAACGGTTCACACTGTGAATCATGCTCCCTTTACAGGCTTTAACCGCGCCCAGTACTCGGTATTAGAAGCGGCAATTCTAATTAGCCGGTTAAACAGGCTGCCTTTGGCAAAAATAGAAGCGGAAATAGACTATCTGCGTATCGGCCTTGAAAAAACAGCGGGTGACAAGGAATTGGAAGCATGGTCCTGGTTAATGGCGGTTATAGATAATTATAAAGCGGAGGCCAAGCCATGACCGGAATGCTTGCCAGCGTCAACAGCGTGGCAGAAGCCTTGCTGGTGTTGAGCGCGAATGTCGATATCATCGATCTTAAACAACCGGCATCGGGTGCGCTAGGCGCCCTGGATATTGATCTCGTGAAGCAGATTATTGCCGAGATCAATGGACGTTGCCCTGTCAGTGCAACCATTGGCGACCTGCCGATGCAACCTGATCGGGTATTTAATGCAGTCAAGACTCTGGCCGAAACCGGGGTTGATTATATCAAAATCGGCTTCTTCCCCGATGGCGACTGGCTGGCAACGGTCAATAAATTATCTGTATTTAGTCAGCAAAACATTGCCATGATCGCAGTGTTATTTGCTGACAGCCAGCCTGACTTTACTATCATGGACTCTCTGAAAGAGGCCGGTTTTACAGGTGTTATGCTGGATACGATGGACAAACAGAGCGGTTCATTGATGCAAGTCATGGAAAAAACCGAAATCGGGCAATTTGTAAGACTTGCCAAAGCCCGGCAATTACTTTGCGGACTGGCGGGTTCTCTGAAACCGGAGGATATATCCGGACTCCTGCCTTATCAGCCAGATTACCTGGGATTTAGAGGCGGATTATGTCTACAACATAACAGAACAGGGCAATTGAATAAGGCTTCAATTATGCTCATCAAACAAGCCATACAAGACGCTGTCTCGGCATAAATGTTTAGCGGGTTTTCAATTATTCGCGTATCAAAATATCTGCTTTTGATCAGTCTTATCGCCGGCGCCTATTTTATTTTCGGGTTATTAGGTCTGCTGCTTAAAGTGCCTCCCAGCAACGCCGGAGTACTGTGGCCTCCGGCTGGAATTTCATTGGCTGCCGTGTTTTTACTGGGTGAACGGGTATGTCCGGGTATCTTTATAGGCAGTTTTTGCCTCAGTGCGTGGGCCTTTGGCTTTAATCAGGAAGGGTTGCTGATTTATACAGCGACAGGCTTTGGCGCCACTACTGGCGCTCTTGTGGGAGCGTTCCTGATTCACCATTATGTCGGCTTCCCAAATCCATTAACAGACGACAAAAGCATTCTGCTTTTTATGCTGTTGGGAGGACCTTTAAGTTGTTTGCTGCCAGCAACCATCGGCTTAATAGCCATGAATTTGGCCGGAATTATTTCCTTATCTGAAATCCCTGTTAACTGGATTAGCTGGTGGGTGGGCGATACCATTGGCGTGCTGGTGTTTGCTCCGTTAATGTTGATTTTTTTCGGGAAACCTCAAAATATCTGGCATAAACGTAGAAACTCTGTAGGACTGCCGCTTATCTTTACCTTCGCTCTAGTGGTGATATTTTTCTTTTACGTGCAAAGAAGCGAATATCGCCAACACCGACAAAAACTCGAGGATCAATCAATCACTTTATCACAGGCTTTAAAAAACCGGATCCAGGGGGATTTTCATGCAATTAATTCAGTTCGCAATTTTTTTATCGGCTCAAGGATAGTAGAAAATCATGAGTTTTCATTATTTAGCAAAGAATCGCTATCCCCCTTTAAAGAAATAAACTTCATAAACTGGATCAGTTACAGTTCCGACGGAACCGGCCATATCGAATTCACCTCGATACTCAACAGCCAGCAAACCAAATACACGGGCACGCCTCAGCTGAGTCTGCCAAATCTAATGGATTTAGTGAAAACCGGCTCCAACATACCCACTGATTCCAGTTACATGATCGTTGAGAATAATTATGTTAGCCTCTATTTGCCAGTCTTTTCCAAAACGGATAAAAAACTGCTGGGCGTTATATTAACCTCAATTTCTGTTACTGAACTGGTGCATCAAGCGCTTGATGAGCTGAACGCGCAAGGTTGTTTGTTTGCCATTACTACGACTGATAACAAAATCATCTATTCAACTGCCGATATCCAAGGCCTCCATGCCTACCGGCAATACCTGTTTCCAGTCGCCAACCAGCAATGGCTAATAAGCTTTTATAATGACTCCGCTATGGAAAATTCGCATATCCCATGGTCGATCTGGTGGGTATTAATCAGCGGATTAGTGTTTACCGGCCTGCTGGGTGTCGGTCTGTTAATGCTAACCGGGCGTAATTTTCGAACTGAATCCATCGTCGAGGAACGCACCTCGGCATTGCGACAAGCAAAAAATGCAGCTGAAATTGCGAATCAGGCCAAAAGTCAGTTTCTAGCTAATATCAGTCACGAATTACGCACGCCTTTGAATGGGATATTAGGCTTTACTCAATTATTGCAGAATAAATTGTCGCTTTCTGCCGAAGATAAGCAATATATCAATATCATCAGGCAATGCAGCGATAACCTGTTAACACTCATCACCGATCTCTTGGATATTTCAACTATTGAATCTAATCAGACAAAATTAGACATCAATGACTTTGATTTTGAAACATTGTTAGAAAACATCACCGATATTTTTAAACTTCAAGCTGATGCAAAACACCTTGCGTTAATAGTGCATAAATCTGAAATACCTCATTATCTCCGTGGTGATGAAAAACGTATCCGGCAGATCATTGTCAATTTGCTTAATAACGCTATTAAATATACAGACCAGGGCCTGGTCGCCATTTGTTATACTTATCAGGACGGACATTTAAACTTCTCGGTTGAAGATACCGGCTGCGGTATTGCAAAAATTGACCTCAAACAAATTTTTTCTCCTTTTGTACAAATCAGCGCAGATAACTATATTAAAGAAGGCGTGGGGCTAGGGTTAGCGATCACTCGTACACTGGTTGATTGCATGAACGGCAAATTATCAGTAAGCAGCCAACCCGGTATCGGCAGTTTTTTTTCAGTTTCAATTCCATTGGCCGCCAGTGAAAAGAATCAATTCGATGTGCCGAGTCCAGTAATCACTGAATGTATAAAAAAAAACTCAACCCACGTACTAATTGCCGATGATAATGAAATTAATCTGTTATTACTGGCTAATCTGCTCGAACTGCAGGGTTGCACCGTAGATTCAGCCGTTAACGGCAAACAAGCCCTGCAATTAATAAATGAAAAACACTATCAACTGGCGTTTATAGATCTTAACATGCCGGTCATGACGGGACTGGAACTGGTTAAAATACTAAAAAAACAGCCTAACCCGCTCAAACTCGTAGCTATCAGCGCTTATGCTGACGACGATAAAAAAACTGAAGCACTTAACGCCGGGTTTGATTATTATCTGACCAAACCGATAGCTGAAGAACAATTAACAGCACTCATACATTCTGTAGGTAACCACAATGACTAAGCATCAACTATTCGTCAGCCTTGTATTTTTATTATTAAGTATTCCCCATCCGGGCTTGGCTACAGACTGGCCAACGCTTAATCTGCTTGAGGCCAATTCGTCAAACGCACCGAAATCGCAAACAGTAAAAGTCAGTCATGACCCCGTATACAAGACAGCCAAGGAATACCAGGCTT
Organism: Methylococcaceae bacterium; assembly: GCA_049286765.1. Lineage (GTDB taxonomy): Bacteria > Pseudomonadota > Gammaproteobacteria > Methylococcales > Methylomonadaceae > JAGXGJ01. The sequence goes on along the minus strand of JBAQEN010000039.1, from coordinate 2,514 downwards.
ACCCGCTAGCTGAAATCCTCAAAAAAATCACTGTACCCGATTCGATAAAAACGGATGAGCTGGTGATCGTTTTCACTTCTACCGATGGTTATAAAGTTTCCATGGCCTACAGCGATGCCATCGCCGAACAGGGATTCATCGCCTTCAAGGATAATACTGCAACAGAAAATAAAAACTGGCTGGACTTTAAATTTGGTAAACAGACCATGACCCCCGCACCCTATTACCTGGTCTGGCCAAAAAAAAATCTGGATGAGTGGCGTTACCCTTGGCCTTTTCAGCTTGTTTCACTATCGCTACAGCCTGCCAGGGTTTATTTTGGCGCCGCCGCTCCAGCTCGCTCCGATGTCCGGATTAACAATGGATTTTCGTTGTTCAGCCGTTATTGCATACGCTGCCATTCAGTCAATCTTTCCGGCGGTAAAGTCGGCCCGGAACTCAATATACCGAAAAACATCAGCGAATACTTTAAGGAACAGGAACTAAGCGGATTTATACGTAACGCCACAGCGTACCGTGCCGGCACCAAAATGCCCAACTTTGAAAGCATCATTACCGCCAATGATGCCCAGGATATCGTGCACTATCTAATACAAATGAAATCGGAAAAGCTCATGAAACCTGATGAGTGACAGCACAAGAAACCTGATCCTGTTACTTTGTTTACAGGGCTTATCCTTGCAATCGGCTGACGCTTTTGACTGGACTGCCAGTGATATTCAATTAGTATAGGGGGAACAGGCTTTGAATCCGGCGATGATGAAAGAACTACAGTCACAGTTGAAGATGGGCATGGCTGGCAAAATGGCACAAATTACTTTTTTATAGATATTTCCGATCGTAACGATATTGGTGCTGAAATATATGCAGAAGTTTATTCTTATATGAGCTTGAATAAACTAACTGGTTACGATGGGTTACCCGGTCCGGTTAAGGATGTTTCTCTCGTGGCTGGGTCAAATATCAGCAACAAACCAGAAAACGATAATTTTAAAGCCTATTTACTGGGATTTAGTTTTGATCTGGGGCAACCCTTTGTTTGATTAGTTGCAGTTGGATATAACTGCATATAAAGCAGATGATATCAGCCGCAAATACGGCATTCAAATCACGCCAGTGTGGAGTTTGCCATTTGAAATTGCTGCGATAAAATTTAAGTTCAGGGGATTTACCGATTTTCGTACTGGCAGAACAAATTGGGTGTAAAAGGGATTAATGAGTCGGTGGTTCAGGCAATCTTTATCGGGTTTTTCTAATAACCCGAGCCCTTAATCACATCCGTGTCTTTAAAATAAATACTTGTCTGCGTATTCGGCAGCAGGAAGCGGATGACTAAAATAATAGCCTTGAAAAACCGAACAACCCCGCTCTTTTAGAAATGCCAACTGCCCTGCCGTTTCCACGCCCTCGGCAATAACGCGTAAATCCAAATGCTGCGCCATACTGACAATGGTTTCTACAATGACCGCATCGCTGGCATCCGATAAAATATCTCTGACAAAACCCTGATCTATTTTTAAGGTATCAATCGGTAACTGTTTCAAATACATCAAGGAAGAGTAGCCTGTGCCGAAATCATCGACTGCAATTAAAATTCCGAGCGCTTTCAAGGCCTTCATTTTAGCAACTGTATCGTTAATATCAACAATCATTACGCTCTCGGTTAACTCAATACCCAATAGATGCGCCGCAATTCCGCTGCTATCAATAGCGTGCTTTACCTGCTCGACAAAATCCTCTTGTCTAAATTGACGGGAACTGACATTAACAGAAACATGAAGGTGATTACCTCCTGAATCTTGCCAGGCTTTAATCTGATTACACGCTTCCAGCAAAACCCAGCGTCCTATATTCAGAATCAGGCTGCTTTCCTCAGCAACGGGGATAAAATCCATCGGCGGAAGGATGCCTTTATCCTGGTGCTCCCAGCGTATAAGCGCCTCAGCACTTAGTATATTACCATCACTATCCACCTGTGGCTGATAACAGAGTACAAACCTGTTATGCTCAATGGCTACTCTGAGATCTTGCTCCAGATTTAAGCGAAAATCGGCAGCTTCCTGCATACTGGGATGAAAAAAACTGATTGCATTGCGCCCATTGGCTTTGGAACGATACATCGCCGTATCGGCCTGTTGCAGAATCACCTCCGGACTTTCATCATTGTCGGGGAACAAGGTAATACCAATACTGAGTGAAATTTGATGCTGATGTTGATTAAGCATAATCGGCTTGTTTAATATTTCTTTTATTTTTTCAGCCACGATTAAGGAATGATCTGCCACTTTAGTTAAACTTTCCGAGTTTGCATGCAGCAATACCACAAATTCATCGCCGCCTAACCGGGCCGGCGTATCCTCTTCTCTGAGTACTGAAACCAGACGGTTTGCAACTTGAATAAGTAATTCATCACCAATCAGATGCCCCTGAGAATCGTTAAGTAATTTAAAATGATCCAAATCCAGAAATATTATGGCGCCAAACTGTCCATGCCTTTTGGCGATTGCTAACTCC
>JBAQEN010000038.1:0-1563 GCA_049286765.1 Methylococcaceae bacterium | reverse complement strand
TGCCGAATTCTGCTACCGACATAATCGAAGGTTTCAACTGGAAGATATGCTACCTCGCTTTGCTTATGTTGCTGTGAGAACGCCCCCTATGCCAGGCCGGCTTTTGAAATTAGCTGAGGCTTATGGGTAATCAGGTAAATTTATTACTGTATTAAACAGACCGATTGAGCGTGAAGCCGCTTCGATAAGATCCGTTGGCTAGTCCAAACGAGATGGGGAAGCTGCATCAAAATTTATCACACGACACGTTGTCAAAGAATGAATGTATATGGGTTCTGTCACAAAATTTAGTTTTTGGCGATAGGAAGATCATTAAACCAGGAACAGCAAACCTATTTATCTTCCTGGCAGGAAGGAACCTGAGATTTATCGCTTCAGACTGTATAGTTTTATGATGCCATCGTTTAAAATTCCGTGTAAGGTATTGATTCTTGTAGTCCTAGTTGACCATGTCCAGTATCAGTTCTGGCCGAACCTCTCGACATCCTCTGATAAAAGTGGCGGTGTGTCATCACAATAGATTCACCACATAAGTTGCCCTTCTGATGCACTAATCAGTTTGCGATAGAACCGATCTAACATGCTCCGCAGTCATTGCGGTAATTGTTAGCATTCTATCTGAATTTAAATATTAATTTATTGCTGGATAACCACTGATAATTTTGTTGTTTTTAAGCAAAATAACATACAAAACCTTCAAAATTTATTTATTCGCTTAATTAGATGTGATACCAATATTAAGTACCTTTCTAGCACCCAAGTTCGATTCCACAAAGTTTGTTGCTGACTAACAACGGGGCATTATGATATCGGACAAAGCACCAAAAACTGTAACGATCATTAATTTATTTTCGAATTAAATCGCTTGTTTTGCTTATTTAACGAGAGGATTATTTGCATTCATTAAATAAATATTGGGTAACTGAAGTTTCCCAAGTATTAAAAAGCCTGATCCCGCTATCTATTCGGGGTGGATATTTAACACTGGATTTGCATTGTTTATAGCAAACCCCAATTAAATATGTTTTCCGTTATACGTTACCGACTCAAAAACTGGGAAACTTCAATCGGATTTAATTGCGGCAGATATTGGTAAAAAAGTATAAAGGGTGGTTTTAATAATCAATATGAGGAGAAGATCAATGATCTCAGAAATTGACTTGCTGAGGGAGGATATTCCGAGGCTGGAGAAGACGTTTGGAGTGAAGAACTCATTCGTTAAGGTTTTGAAAGCGCAGTTAGCTTCGTTGCAAAATAAAACGCTGCAACAGCCGCAGAGGTTGCGGAATCATCCGGGGCTTTTAAGTTCTAAAAGGTCTCAAAGCTGGAAGAGAAATGAAAGTTCAGACAAACAACTGTAACGCTTGGATGGTTCACGTGTCAGCAGGTGGAGCATCCAGCCAATTAAAAGAAAGATAGACATCGACGGGGTTCTGTCGCAAATATTCATAAAGTGTAAGACCGCACTTATCTGTAGACAAAATTACCCTGCCAAAGCCATATACTGTTTATAAGCAGGGATGTTCTCTTCAGAAAGTTGACCCTTTCGAATAGGACGTAGAG